>JAVCDJ010000042.1 GCA_030765845.1 Candidatus Stygibacter australis | reverse complement strand
CAGCCTCGAAAACCTTACGAAAACATTTGATCATGCTGCCAAGGCAGGTACAGCAATCGTGATAACTACCAGGAAGAAATTCGAGGGTATCACCAATAGCTATACAATAAATTCAGGGGAAATACATAAATTATGAAACTAAGATATCTGCTTCAAATATTAATTATACTGGTTCTACTTATTGTTGATGATGGTATTTATAATTTGCGTCAATACAGTCAGGAAGAGCTCAATTTTAGGGCAGAACAGGTCTATCTGGAAATCGAAGAAAAACCGGCAATCCTGATAGTAACTGAAGAACAGTCTGAGCGTATCAGTGATGATATAGGTAATCTTTATTTTGTTAATAAGGTCAGTAAACAAAATAAAAGTGAGATCATCGATATTCTAAGCAGGCAATATCATCTGGATGAAGCCAATTCACTATTAGATGAACTTAATCTACCTGCTGTTCTGGAAATCCAATTTAAAGGTGCTGCTTTCAGGGAAACGGAATCCAGCCTTTTCTGGCAGGCAACAGAAAAAGAAGAGGGCATTTTCCAGATTATTTACACCGATGAGAATTATCTTGATGACTGGTCGAAACTGGATAAACTGCTGGAATATAGTGGACTGATAGAAAATTACTGGCAATGGATATATTGGGGTCTGGCGATATTACTATTATTGATAGTGCTTTTATTCAGGATAAGTTATGAAAACCGGCAGGTGAGATATTGGCAGGTTTATAGACGCTCAGGCGGTAAACCCGGATTAAGCCGTATATTCAAGATATTAAATAGTATATTCCTTGTTTTTATTCCCCTGGCGATTGCCATGGGAGTGGAATATTTTCTGTGGGTGAATCATACTTTTGGTTATATGCCAGATTTCCGATTTCATATTATCCGCTCAGCAGCCTTGCTCACCGTCAGTCTGTTGTCACTAATTTTGATCAGGAGAGAAAGTTATGATTAAATATATTCCTAATATATTAACAATGCTGAGGGTAGTACTGGTGCCGGTCTTTGTCTGGTTTTTCTTTTTTGCCCCTGTCACCAATAGTCTGATGTGGTCAGCAGTGATTTTTGTGATAGCAGAAATTACGGATTATCTGGATGGCAAAATTGCCAGAAAATATAATGCTATTAGTAATTTTGGCAAGATTATGGATCCGCTGGCAGATAAACTGCTTACCGGAGCTGCTTTGATCGGGATAGCCGTGCCACCATTTCAATTGATCAGTATTGGAGCAGTGTTTATTATCATTTTCCGGGAAGTAGCAGTATCTGTTCTACGTCAGGTTTATGTGAAAAGAAAAATATATCTTCCTGCTAATAACTGGGGCAAAATTAAAACAGTCACCCAGATGGCAGGATTGACCTTTGTGATTATCTATCTAGCAATTACACAAGTGGAAAACAGCACAATCTATATGCTGATATATTATTACTTCTGGCTGGTGGCATTTATCACAGCTTTTTCAGGGATCAATTATTTTATGCCCCTCATATTACCTAAAAGCGGGAAGGAAAAATGAAGAAATTTATCCTGATCCTGGTCGTACTGATGGTATTATTCTCCTGCGGAAAACAGGAAAAAGGTTCTGCATCGGCTATGAAAGGGGTAGTAAAAGATAGAAAGAAACCCCTGGCATGGGGGAAAAAACAGAAAATATATGTTTTTGCGGATGATAATGTCTGGAAATATGCTGAAGATGATCTTCGCCAAACTATTGAAAGGACATATTATACTACACTTAATGAAAAAATGTTCGAGCTGGAAAGAATATCATTTAGTAAGCTTGAAGATTATTTCCGGTTCAATAATCTGATATTTTATTGTGATGCATCCTCTGAACAGGAAGTGTCAAAATACGTTAAAGAAAGACTGGGAAGCAAGATTGATGAACGGATTGCTGCCGATGGTGGAGCAATTTATCCCGTTTATAATCTCTGGGCAGATGATCAGTTAGTTCTATTCATCGTTGGTGAAACCGAAGAAAGACTTTTAAAATTGAATATGCTGCAAGCATCTAAGTTTTGGGAAATCTTCAAGCAGAGATTGTATAAAAGGATCGAATATCAAGTTTACCGTTCCCGGAGAAAACCCATGAGCAACTTCACAGAAAAGATCTGGCAGTTTGACCTTCCAGACAGATACGTGAAGTTTCGAGAAGATAATATAAATCATTTCACTTCCTACCTGGCAAGATCAAAATCTCAACCTGACCGGTATATCTCTGTCTATTATGAAGATATGCCAGAGAATATCATCTCCCGTGACTGGCTGATAGAAAAGAGAAATGAAATAGCCGGAAAATACTATGACGGTGATAAATTCAGTAAACAGGATGTGACTATCAGCAATACTGAGATTTCCAGATATAGTGGCTTGAAACTAATGGGACGCTGGAATAATAAAAAATATTATATTGGTGGTGCTTTTAGTTGTTTTGCATTTTGGGAACCGGAAAGAAAACAGGTCTTTATCATTGATAATTCTGTTTATTATCCTGAAGGTGATAAACTGCCTGCTTTGATCGAACTGGAGATCATCAGTAATTCATTCCGCTTAAAATAATGAAATCTGTAATACAGAAGATAAAGAGAGCTATCAGAAATACTGAATTCGATGGAAATACCTATATAGCAGGTGGTTACGTGAGAGACCTGGTATTAAAAAATAAGAAAAGTGACCTTGATATTGCCGTCTCATTACCCCAGGGTGGGATTAAATTAGCAGAATTTCTCCATGAAAATAATATTGCCTCAAAACCAGTGCTATTTGATCAGTTTGGTACTGCCCTGGCAATGATCGGCAAACATAAGATAGAATTTGTAATGACCCGTAAAGAAAGCTATCGCAAGGGAAATAGAAAATCATCTACAAGTCCGGGAACACTAAAAGAAGACATTTATCGGCGTGATTTTACTATCAACTCTATGATAATGAATATCATGACAGATGAAATTCTTGATCTTACGGGAAAGGGGAAGATTGATTTACAAAATAGAGTGATCAGAGCTACCTCAGACCCTGAATTTATATTCCATGATGACCCTTTGAGAATACTCAGGGCTGTTCGTTTTGCTAACAGGTTAGGGTTTAAAATTGAAAGTGTTACTGCTGAAGCCATGAAAAAAGACAGCTTCGAACTAGTATCTATATCCTGGGAACGCAAACGGGATGAATTCATCAAAATACTACTTTCAGATACTCCCAAAAGGGGGCTTGAACTCGTATATGAATTTGATCTGATGAAATATATTATTCCGGAATTGGAAGAAAAATCTCAAGATATTTACTTGAATGAGATCTCCTGTTTGCCAGCAAAGCAGGAATTACGGATGTCAGCTCTTCTGCAGGTTCTTGCTGAATTACCAGATAGAGATGACACAATTGATACTATTATTGAAAGACTAAGATTATCAAATAAATTAAAGGCTGAAGTGAAATTACTGGTTCATTACTGCCATTACTTTTCCTCTGATATATACAGTGATGATGACCTGGCAATTAGAAAGCTGATTTTCAACTATCCAGCTACAATAGAAGATTTTATTACATATTATACTTCTTTTGAAGATACTGAAAATTGGCAGAATCAACCGGATAAACTGGGAAATAAGATAAATGTCATCCAAAATGAACTTAAAAATCGCACTTTTCCTCTTAATGGTAATATTATTAAACAGGAATTAGGATTGCCGGAATGCGAAAAAATCGGCTGTCTGATGGAGGAAGCGCTCAGCGCCTGGCTGCTGAATCCCAATCTTGATAAAGAAGAATTAATTCATATCCTGAAAAAAGATTAGTTCAAAGACTCCAAAATTCTTTACTGATGATACGGTAATGAGGATGATAAAATAGCCGATAGATCTCACTGTGATGTAATGCTTTTTCTTGCTGAGCATAAGTTGATATTTGTTCAGCATTATCAAGGTTATAATCAGGATATTCTTTAAAGATGATTTCAGATACCTGCTGCCAGTGAACGTCCCACGCTATAGGTTGATCCAATTTCACACAAGAACTCTTCCAAAACATCTCCGCCAGTTCATCCACGGTTAATATTCCCTGACTTATCCAGCGAATATCAACGCGAACAAAGTTGTTAAAACAGGCTATGTCCTGATTCTCTGGTTTGTCATCAGAGGGTGAGATATTATTTAATTCTGCAGTTAAATAGCTAATAATTCTTTCTTTATCGGCAATGAAGTGCCCCGGACCAAAATAATCCTGATGAAATAGCTTATATATATCTACAAGTTGTGCTTGAGGGAATATTTTCAATTCACGATGGATCAAGTTATTAATTTTGAGTATAATACTCTTCTGATAGTAATTATTCATAATATGACAACTGATAATAATCAGAAGATGGCAGCGGATTGCACAAAACAGGGAGGAAAGTCATGCATATCAAACTGCCACCTTCATAAATATCACGTTATAATCTACTTTTTATATCTTCAAATATAATATTAGCTTTTTTTTTAATTTTAGCAAGTATTATCTCAGATTTTGACATAATTTCCTGCTTGAAATTATCATCAGTGATTCCAGCCATATTGATTTTCACATTCAGAAATGCACTCTGTGCTGCTGCGGTTGCCGTTATAGCAGCTACTCCCGCATCAGAGAGAGCATTACTATTACCTATTGCAGCAATCTCAGCAGCCAGTTCCACTGCTTTCACCGCCAGTTCAAGAGTTTGAAAAGGAACCATGATCGCTTTCTTGGTGGCTTCCTGCATGGCGTCTTCTCGCAATGCTTTCTCCTCATCGGTCTTTTTAGGTAATTTCATTGCTGCCATCATTTCATTAAAAGCCTCAGTATCTTCATCAATAGCAGCCATTGCTTTGGCTTTGATCTTCTGACCACGTTCAGCAATTGGTTTTACTGCTTCCCAATGTACTTCATATCCCTTCTTATCAAAGGTAAGATTTGCCACCATGCTGGATAATGCTCCTGATATTGAAAGACACAGCGCAGCCACACTACCACCACCTGGAGCAGGAGAATTTGTAGATAATTCATCTGTGAATTCTACCAGCGTCAGTTCTGCAAGCTTGTCATCTACTTTTATAGCATATTCAATCACTTTTTTATCAAGCTGAAATTTATATAGATCATCCAGTCCCATGGACTGCACCGCAGTAGTTAAGATCATTTTTTCCGGTTGTCCAGCGCATTCTCCTAATCTATTTAAATAATACTTCCCCGCTTCCAGCATAGCTTCTTTAGGCAAAAGCCCCACAATTTCGCTGCCTGTGATCTGAATACCCTTTTCAACTGCCAGTTCACGTACTTTTTCCAGTACTATATGAGGGGGAGTGATCTTATAATTAGTAAGGTTTATGGAAATCTGAGCTCTTTGAAAATCATCCACATACCAGCCCACTGCTTTGCAATTGGCGAATAATCCCTCTTCTCTGAGCTTATTTCCATCTTTATCTTTGATAAATTTTCCTTTTTCATTCTTAGCAAAACGGCCCTTTTCACGGATTGTGAGTGCCAGATCATGGGCTTTCTTTTTATCTCTGCTATTAAGGTTAATATTATAAGCAATCAGAAATTCTCTGGCTCCAATTGCCAGAGCACCGCTTTTAGCATTAAAAGTGTGAGGTCCGAAGTCCGGCTGCCATTCCGGTTTCCCAGCTCTGCCAGCCAAACCCTCATATTCGCCTTTACGCACTTCTGCCAGGTTCTGCCATTCTGGTTTACTTGCGGCATATTCATATAAATATACCGGTATTTGCAGTTCTTCACCTACTCGTTTACCCAGCTTTCTGGCTAATTCCACGCATTCATCCATTGTCATATCAGACACAGGAATAAATGGGCACACATCAGTAGCTCCAAAGCGGGGATGTGCTCCTGTATGTTTGCTCATATCGATCAATTCTGCTGCTTTTTTAATTGCTTCAAAAGCAGCATCCACAACCAGATCCGGACTGCCAACCATTGTAAAAACTGTCCGGTTTGTGCTTTCACCAGGATCCACGTCCAGTAAAGTTACACCTTTTACCGTGTTTATTGATGCAGCTATAGCATCCAGAATACTTTGATCTTTACCTTCCGAGAAATTCGGTACACATTCAACTAATTTCATCAATTCCTCCAGATTTATCTTTATTATATAATTCTTTTCCCTGAATCCAGGTACTTTGTATTTCCATCTCATAATTGAGATAGATCAAAAGTGCAAGGATATCTTCTAATCCCTTTGATGTCTTGAGAATCTCAGGATGGCTGATAAAGACCAGGTCCGCATCTTTTCCAGGCTCAATGGACCCTATTCGATCTTCCCAACCCAGCAAAACTGCATTACCCAGAGTGCTGTAATAAAATGCTTTTCCTGGAGTAAGGCTTGATTTGTCCAGAATATAATCTGCCAGTTTCATGATTTTGAGCATACTCAAATCAGTTCCTGCTCCCACATCGCTTGCCAGGCCAATCCTAATCCCGCTTTCCTCTATTTCACTCCATTTAAAATGACCACTTTTTAAAAAGAAATTGGAATCAGGACAAAAAGCAATACCAGTATCTGAAGCCTGCAAAATCCTCATTTCTTCCTGATCAAGATGTATCCCATGTCCCATGATGCTCCGCTTTCCCAGTAAGCCAAAATGCTCATAAATTTCCGTATAGCTTCTATTGCCGGGAAATAAATCCATTACCTGCTCTATCTCAAAAGTATTTTCCGATAAATGGGTTTGCATTCTTGCAGATAAATTTCTGATCATTCTACCAGTTTCCTGAAGCAGTTCAGCACTGCAGGTTACAGCAAATCTGGGTGAAAATATATAATCAAGCAGTCCCTGATCGTGCCATTTTTCCCAAAGTTCATAACTCTCATTGATCGCTTTATCTGTATCCTGGCGCAGATAATCAGGACAATTGGTATCCATCATGGTCATCCCGATAATGCTTCGAACTCCCATCTCTTTTGCCACTTCAAATGCTGTCTCGCAAGCTATATGATAAGGTGAAGTATATACCACACTGGTAGTAGTGCCCTTTGCCAGGCATTGCTGATAAAAATCTATTGCTATCTTCCTGCTGAATTGAGGATTATTTGACATCTGCTCAGCTGGAAAAGTATACTTGTGAAGCCATTGCATTAGATCCGGGGCATACCTGCCCCGAATATAGTACTGCGATAGATGCACATGCGCATCTATCATTCCGGGAATGCAAAGGTAATCTCTTTTATCTATCCAGTCCATTGCTGGCTCAGTATCACTTATTTCAATTATTTTACCTTCATTGATTGTAATATAGTGATCAGGCAGATAGATTATTTTATCCGCAGCAAGCGGGGTTAATATATTAGTGGCTATACATTTCATTGCCAATTCAATACTTCTTGATCAATTTTACCTTTTTGATCTTTTTTGCTGTAACTTTGTTCACCAGAAGTGAGTATTTACGCAATTCTAATCTTGTGTTATTCTTAGGTATTCTCGCCAAACGGTTGATTATTAATCCAGCAATGGTCTCATAATCACCTTCCGGTAATTGAAGGTCATATTTATCATTCAAAATATCAATTTCCGTATCGCCATCAATCAGATATGAGCCATCGGGCAATATCTCAAGTTCGCTTTCTTCCACATCATATTCATCTTCTATCTCGCCCACCAGCTCTTCCATAATATCTTCGATAGTAATCATTCCGGCTGTGCCGCCATATGAATCTACAACTATTGCCAGGCTTCGCTGCTTAGACTGCATCTCTGCCAGAAGAGCATCCACTGTCATTGTCTCTGGAACAAAAAGTATCGGTCGAATAAAATCAGATGCTTTTTCCTCGCTGTTGTTCTGACGTCTTAAAAGATCATAGATAATTAATATCCCCTTGATATTATCGAGATCATCATCATATACCGGAAAACGAGTATAACCTGCTTCCCGTGATAATCTTATCACATCATCTATGGATGTATCTTTATCAAATGCCACGATCTCTGTCCTGTGTGTCATGACATTCTCTGCTTTTAATTCCCCAAATTCCAAGGCTTCTTCCAGTAAATCCTTCTGATTGATCTCTGTAGTGCTTTCGCTGGTCTCGCTCTCTGATACCATAAAACTCAAATCTTCACGACTTACCCGCAATAGATTTTCGGTTTCTTTTAATCCAAACAGTTTAGATATCCGTAGATTTAGAAATGTAACTATCCTGGTGAAAGGTGAAAACAGAAAACTATAGAATTTCAAGGTTTCAAAGTTTTTACTTACTAATCTGTTCGGGTGCTCTCGATAGAGTGCCTTGGGTATTATTTCTGCAAATATCAACAGGATAAAAGTCACAATTAGTGTTCCTACCTGATCGGATATTTTAAAGACAGATTTTTCTGGAATAAATTGTAATAACAACATCGTCAGAGATGATACTATAACTATTGAGATATTTGTCCCAATAAGTGTCGTACCAAAAAGTTTATCCGGAGTTTTCAAAAAATCCAGTATCTGTTTCTTTTTTGTGCTGTTCTTTGCTTCCTGTTCTAATTTTAGCTTATCAAGTGAGATCAATCCTGTTTCCATTCCTGAAAAAAAAGCTGACATAAATACAAAGAAAATTATCAGCAAAGTTATTATTGCAATTATCATGTGCCTGAAGGGTTATACAGTCCCAACTGCTGAGCATCAGTAATTAAATAATGCTCAATATCTTCTTTATCGCCGTTTGCTTTTTTCTTTTTACCCATTTACCTGTTCATTCCGATGAGCTAATTTTAGTGCTTCTATAAATTCTTCTAACTCGCCTGTCAAAATCGCATTCAATTTATAGGATGTCAAATTTATTCTATGATCTGTAACTCTTGATTGAGGAAAATTATATGTCCTGATCTTAGCACTGCGGTCACCTGTACCCACCTGGGTTTTGCGATGAGCTGCTATTTCGGACTCATGTTTTAAAATTTCCTGATCCAATAATCTTGAGCGTAACACCTTCATTGCTTTATTCTTATTCTTCAGCTGAGATTTCTCATCCTGACACGTAACCACTATCCCTGATGGCAAATGAGTGATCCTTACTGCTGAATCTGTGGTATTCACACTCTGTCCTCCATGACCTGAAGACCGGTAAACATCTATCTTTAGATCCCTCTCATTTATTTCAACATCCACTTCATCTGCTTCCGGCAATACTGCAACTGATATTGCTGAGGTATGAACTCTGCCCTGTGACTCCGTTACCGGTATCCGCTGCACCCTGTGCACTCCACTTTCCCAGCGCATTGTCCCATACACATCTTCTCCACTCAAGGAAAAGATGATTTCCTTAAAACCACCCACACCAATCGGATTAGATGAGATCACTGTCTGTTTCCAACCCATCTTTTCACCAAAATAGGTGTACATCCGAAATAGATCTGCACAAAAAAGAGCCGCTTCATCGCCTCCAGTACCAGCCCTGATCTCCACCAGTACATCTTTATGATCATTGGGGTCCAGAGGTATTAATAGCTCTTTCAAATTCTCATGCACTACTTCAAGTTCCTCTTCCAGTCGTGCATTTTCTTCTTCCGCCATCTCATGCAATTCTTTATCTTCTTCAGTTTCGATTAATTGCTGGTTTTCATCTATCGTCGATTGAAGCTTCTCATATTCATCAACTACCCGCAATATCTCCTGCAATTCCTTATAGCGCCGTGATATCTTTGAATATGCCCGTTTGTCAGACATTTTCGCCGGATCATATACATCCTTCTCTAATTCACTCATCTCATTTCTGAGATTTGATAATTTCTCCTCTGGAATCATTACTTATTTCCCTTATAATCTATAAATGTCACTTCCACGTCTAGTTCTAAATCAAGGGCACTCTGCATCGCAGTTAAAGCTATTTCTATCTGGTCATCATCTGGAGGTTGTGTGGTGATCCGCTGTAATGCCAGACCAGGTGCCGTCATAATTTTCACCAAAGGATGATTGATATTTTTTCCTGAAAGTTTCAGCACTTCATAGGAAATACCAGAAACAAAAGGGAGTAATAGCAAATGATAGCCAAGTCGATATATTATCGCCGGCATACTGCCCAGTAAATGTCCTACTATAGTATCTACTATTGAAAATATTAATATCGAGATCAATAACACAAAAAACATGAAACTTGTTCCGCAGCGGGGATGAAGAGTACTGTGTTCCTGGATCTTTCCTGGATTGAGTTCTGTACATTTTTCATAGGCAAACACTGTTTTATGCTCTGCTCCATGATATTCAAATAATCTATGTACATCTTTCATCCGACTGATCACCCACACATATACAACAAAAAAGACTATCCTGATGCTACCGGCAAACAGATT
This sequence comes from Candidatus Stygibacter australis, assembly GCA_030765845.1. NCBI lineage: Bacteria > Pseudomonadati > Candidatus Cloacimonadota > Cloacimonadia (SeqCode) > Cloacimonadales (SeqCode) > Candidatus Stygibacter > Candidatus Stygibacter australis. Next base: position 62,620 of record JAVCDJ010000042.1, on the reverse strand, counting down.
AAAATATAAATTCTCTTTCCCAAGACCTATCCAGGCAGATATCTGATAGGGCAAAAATCCAAATAACAGAAATGCCAGACCAAAGGCGACAACATACATAAAGATAGTTTCACGCTTTTCCGTTGAAGCACTCTTTTCCTTAAATGTCTTGCCTTTTGCTTCTTCTTCTTCTTTCCAGTCCACGCTTGCCCGTTCTTCAGAAAAACTCAAACTGCTGATACCGATATTCATCATCTCTATCAACGAGACAAATCCCCGTACTAACGGCAGCCCCAGAAATTTATTATTCTTAGTTTTACTGATGAATTCCTTTTTCCATATCTCTATCTCACCGCTTTTTCGCCTTACAGCAGTAGCTATATGGGCTGGACCTCTCATCATCACGCCTTCTATTACTGCCTGACCACCAACCTGGATATCTTTTTTATCTGGCCAACCAAATCTCCTTTAGAAAAAAATGCACCACATCACCAAATTCGGTGGGTGTGGTGCTTATCTCTGTTTATTTAATCTAACCTTCGTTTGCTTGCTCTTCCACGTTGTATTTCTTATTAAATCGCTCTATCCGACCTGCTTTCTGTACTGAACGTTGTTTGCCAGTATAGAAGGGGTGGCACTTCTCGCAGATCTGAACCTCAAGCTTAGCAGAGGTTGACTTAGTCTCAAATGTGTTGCCACATACACAATGTACTGTCACTTTTTCATACTTAGGATGAATCTTATCTTTCATTGAGAACTCCTTTCTCTATATATTCTTATCTAAATGACACTTTTTTTGCCCAACGCCAATAATGTCAACCATTTTCATTAAAGTTCAAGCATCCTATCCCAATTAAAATTATATATAGTTACAGAAACGTTGTGTGTAATCAATGTTTTTCTGAACTTTCAAATTCTATCTATTATACTCGAAAAAGTCCCAGTTACAAATGGGGGATATAGGAATAGAAGAATATAATGTTTTACATGAGGATGGTGATGATAAAATTGAGAAACTGCTAAAAAGGCTATAATTAAGTAGAAACGTTACAGCAATATATGAAAATAATTATAATATTTTACAGAGTAAAGATGAATATTGATACACTTGTAACCCACAGGGAACCAATAGGGGGGGTACAGGGAGATTAATTGTGACAGATAAATCAGTTAAATAATGATATTTTAAATATTTATGATAAAAAGCATGTAAAGTGGGAAGAAATGCGTAAAATGTAACATATGGTCTAAAATATATAATGATTAATATTACAAAGACAGGAAGTGAACGAGTGTATGTCGATGTGGTGAAATCATGTAGGTTAAAAGTAGGATTATTTGATCTTATTTTTTCTGGAATTTCTTTTCAGCCCGGGCTAGATCTTCGGGGGTATCGATGCCAATACCAGAATATTTTGTTTCTATCATTTTGATTTTAATGCCATTTTCCAGCAGACGGAGCTGTTCAAGTTTTTCTATATTTTCCAGTTTGGCGGGAGGCAGTTCAATAAATTCAAAGAGAGAATCTTTTCTGAAGGCATAGACGCCCACGTGACCATAATAATGGGCTTCTGGATTATAATCTCTATTACAGGGGATTACGGAGCGGGAGAAATAGAGAGCATTTCTCTGGTTATCGCAGACAACTTTTACTAGATTTTTGTTATCAATCTTGCCAAAGATAAGGTTCATAAGAGAAGCAACCTTAACCTGTGGGTCATGGAAGGCATCAGTGAGAAGTTTTAGCGGCTCTGCAGAGATAAAAGGTTCATCTCCCTGCACGTTAACCACTATATCAAAATCAAGGTTCCGGCACACTTCGGCTACGCGGTCAGTCCCGCTGTGATGCTCAGAACCGGTCATTTGAGCTGAACCGCCAAATGCCTGAACAGCATCGAGGATATTCTGGGAATCCGTGGCAATAATTACCTGCTCAAAAATCCCTGAATTGAGAACATTTTCATAAACATGCTGGATAATGGGTTTGTCATTAAGTAAAGCAAGCGGTTTTCCTGGGAAACGTGAAGATTGCCATCTGGCGGGAATTACAGCGATAAATTTCATATTTATACACCCTTTTCCATAGACATGCGCAGCCAGACTGAATAGGCTGGTCCACCACTGCCATAATATCTGCGGAAATATATTTTATCAATCTCAATCTGGTTCATTTTGAGGCTGGTTTCCAGAGAGATCAGTTTATCTCGTTCATTATTAATATGCCATACTGAGGCATCCACTTTTATTTTATTATATCCAGCGAGCTTCACTCTACCTTTATCGACAGCCTTTTGCCAGGCATCAATCAGATCAGAAGAAGTGGTATGGACATCACATAATACTTGCTCTTCTTCTACTATGAGATCACCAATATACCATTCAGGATTTGAGCCGGGATATGCTTCTTCACACCAGATATCAATCCGGGTGGAATCTATCTGCGTTTGACCTAAGGAAAAGATACCAATAAAATTATCATAAAACCAGAAATAATCGAGAAGTTGGAGTCTGTCCCTGATATCATATAATTGTTGAGGCTCGCTGGAAACTATTACCTGAAATTCCTGTTCACCAGAGCCAGCACCTATCTGGGTATCGCGGATAGCTCTTTTATTTACCACATAACAATTATGGTTGCGGCAATATGTAACTGTTGCATCCTGAAGTGCTGAGATCATCATCGCTTCTTTATTAACTGTAAGTTTGGCAAAACCGAACGTGAAATCACCTTCGGGTATATTTATAAACCATTGAGGTATTTTCAGATAGCGTCCAACCGGAGCTTCTGGAATAACTGCTTTCCGGGGCTGAGAGGCACAACCGGTAAGGAGTGGAATTATTATTAAAATCAGAAATAATCTTCTCATCGGCTCTCCTTGGCAATTTTTTTTAGATAAATGATAAGGGCATTAATATCGGTAATATTCACCCCGGGAATTCTGGCAGCCTGTCCAATTGAGAGGGGTTTGACCCTGTTCATTTTTTCTCGCGCTTCCCAGGCGATACTTTCAATTTTCATATAATCCAGATCAGTAGGCAATTCTGATTGTTCCATTTTATTGAAGCGGACAATATCCCGCATTTGACGCTTGAAATATCCGGCATATTTTACTTTGAGCAGAATCCTGTTGGCAATATCTGGTGTGATATCTTCAGGAATAGTGTAGCCGAAATTCTGCAGGTCGCTAAATTTCATCTGGGGACGTTTGAGAAGATTTACCAGTCGGGTGGGTTCAGAAAGCTGATCGTTAATGGTGGTATTATTCTTTTCCAGATAATGCATTTCACGCTCCATCACCTTTTGCACCTGCTGATATCTTTGCCAACGGGTATCACTAACCAGTCCCAGTTTATATCCCAAAGGCATCATACGTTCATCGGCATTATCCTGCCGCAAAAAAAGACGGTATTCTGAGCGGGAAGTAAAGAGGCGATAAGGTTCATTTGTGCCTTTGGTCACCAGGTCATCAAGGAGAACACCAAGATAGCTTTGGGAGCGGTCAAAAATGATCGGAGGTTTATTATCCAGACTGACTACGGCATTAATACCGGCAGCAATGCCTTGAGCAGCAGCTTCTTCATAACCGCTGGTGCCATTTATCTGACCTGCCAGATAAAGTCCCTTCACCCTTTTGGTTTCCATCGTGGGGGTGAGGCTGTCAGGGATAACATAATCATATTCTATGGCATATCCATAGCGCATGATTTTGGCATTTTCAAGTCCCGTGATAGAGGCTATCATCTTTTCCTGGATATGCGGTGGAAGACTGTTTGATACTCCATTCACATACGCTTCATAAGTGTGCAAACCTTCTGGTTCTATAAATACGTGATGATGCTCCTTGGTGGAGAATTTAACAACTTTATCTTCAATAGAGGGACAATAGCGGGGACCTGTGCCACTTATAAACCCACCGTAAAGCGAGGATTTATCAAGGTTTGAACTGATGATCTGGTGTGTAGTAAGATTCGTCCAGGTGAGGTAGCAATCAACGAGATTTTTCAGCTCAATATCACGGTAATATGAAAATCCAGTAGGATTTTCATCTCCTGGCTGGAGTTCCATCCTGCTGATATCAGCGGTTCTGATATCTATGCGGGGAGGCGTACCTGTTTTAAATCTTGCCAGGTGTAAACCTAATTTCTCCAGCGAAAGCGAAAGCTTGTCTGCTGAAGGTTCTCCTGCCCTGCCGGCACTATAGGACACATCACCCACAAACACCTTGCCACGCAGGAAAGTGCCGGTGGTAATGATCACGCGGGGAGCAAAATATTCTTCTCCCAGATGAGAGCGAACCCCTGTAACCTGATCATCTTTCACCAAAATGTCATCAATCGTGGATTCAATGATCAAAAGGTTAGGCGTATTTTCAAGCTCTTCCGTGATGAAACGGGTATATAATCCGCGGTCATTCTGGCAGCGTGGTGCCCATACAGCAGGACCTTTCTTGCGGTTAAGCATGCGAAACTGGATACCTGTGACATCAGCAGCCATCCCGATGAGACCACCCAGTGCATCGATCTCACGGGCAAGATGACCTTTTGCAGGTCCGCCTATCGTAGGATTACAGCTCATCCGGGCAATGCTTTCCAGCTTGATCACAAAAAGAAGCGTGCTGGCTCCCATACGTGCAGCAGCCGATGCAGCTTCAATACCGGCATGTCCGGCTCCTACTACTATTACATCATATTTATTCATTGATATATTTTTACCTTAATTACAGGTGTAACTGTCAAGCAGATAATTGTCATTAGTTAAAAATCCGTGCAGATTAGAAGTACAATTTCTAATTTGCACAAATCACGCATCCCCCGAAATTAAAAATGAGTCCGCTGCTAAGTTATATGTGCACCGCCGGGTATTTCCAGGTGAGGCCCAGATAACGACCACTATCACCCAATCACTGAAAATAATATAGCTGTGGTGTAAAATAAGAAATTGCTGCTAATAAACGCCCGTAGTTCTCGCCCCACTTCCGGAGTACCGTTAGCGGTGCACGTCCTACTTTTCTGTTAATACCATGCTATTTAGTTACTTTTGTATAGAAATCTTCTCCTGCTACTGAACCAAAATAGCCGATACCGCCTTCTATCTCAACAGCTTCACGCACTAGATCAATATTGATTATCTTACTCTCCATCAGATCAGTGAAATTTAATTCTATTGTCTGTGGTTTATAGGATATCTGATTGAACAGCAGCTTGTATTCTCCCGGTTCATTTATCGGGATCACAAAATATCATTTTAGCATTGATTGAGTTCCGGTTTTTTTGTCTATCAGCACAACATTTGCATAGGGCAAAGGTTCTCCACTTTCATGGCTGCGGATAAACCCACTTATAGATGCTGCTGAAAGCCCTGCAGAAATAATATACTCTTCTCAAGCTTTGGAATAAGATCCATTATTTTGTTCTCCTAATATAGAATTTATCCACGAATAAAGAATTAGTTTTCCTGACAACAACTTTTTATTAAGAGATTGAATTGACAAAAAAACTAACAGAAGAAAATATTAATTTCAGGGAGTATAGGATATGAAAGTCGGATTTATTAAACCTAAAACACCCGGAGAAAAAAGGGTTGTTCTTTTACCACAGGATCTTGGTGGAATAGTAGACGAACTCTATTTTGAGAGGGGATACGGAGATTCTTTAGGAATTGAAGATGTGGAATATATCAATCGTGGTGCCAGAATGCGCCAGAGAGAAGAGATATTTGCAACCTGTGACGGTATTTTCAGTTTGAAACCAATTGAAAAAGAAGATTATGAACACGTCCGAGACCGCCAGGTTTTCATTGGCTGGATACAACCTCAATCAGCTGGAAAGCATTTTTATGATACTCTATTTCTGGAAAAAGATCTTTTTATATTAGATACTGACATCAAAACAAGGCTCTTTCACCGGGATAAGATATTACCGGTTAAATGGGTTCAGGATTATTTCAGTTGGGAAAATTCTTTGATGGCAGGTTATGCTGCCATCTATCATGCCACTATGTCACACGGGATACTGATCAGTCCCCAAACCCGCATTGCCGTCCTGGGTACTGGCAATGTGGCTCAAGGTTCATTTAAATTTGCATCGCAGTTAGGAGCAAAAGTGAGAATGTTCTACCGTAGAACCTTAAAAGACTTCAAATATTCACTTGGCATCTGGGACATCATAGTTTCAGGCATCAAGCTTGATGACCCCTCACAGCCAGTATTAACCCTTGAAGATCAACGTCAGCTTAAACCCGGATGCCTGCTGATAGACGCTGCTGGAGATCCTGGTATCACCTTTGCCGGAACACATTTTACTGATCTGGAAAATCCCATATATGAAGAGGATGGAAGATTTTATTACCTGGTTAATAACACTCCCGCATTATTCTACCGTTCTGTTTCCGAAATACTATCCCAAGAGTTTCGACTGAATATCTTTGATCACCCTCTGCAGGACTATATTAATCTGGTATAAGTATAAAAAAATTAACTGCATTAGCTAACATAATTGACAAGTATATTGATAGAGCAATTTTGACCCTCTATAAAAAATTGAAGGAAAGAAGATGAAATTTGCCGAGGAGATGAAATTAATTCGTCAGGGAGTTGAAGAAATCATCCCTGAAGAAGAGTTATTGAAGAAACTGGAAAAATCAGCTAAAACAGGAAAACCATTACGTATAAAATATGGTATTGATCCCACTGGCTCTGATGTTCATATCGGACATCTGGTTCCTATCCGCAAGATGCGTAATTTTCAGGATATGGGTCATACTGGCGTGATCATTATTGGTGATTTTACTGCTCAGATTGGTGATCCCACCGGCAGAGATGATTCTCGTCCTCCCCTCACCGCTGATGATGTGAAAAAGAATGCTGAAAAATACATGGATCAGCTTTACACTGTTCTGGATAAAAATAAAACTGAAGTACGCTGGCAGACCGAATGGTTTGGTAATATGAGCATGAGTGACGTATTGAAGCTGATGGGAAAGTGGACCCTGGCTCAATTCATGGCACACGACACTTTCCGGCGCAGATATGAAGAAGGGTTAACTCTGGGTATGCATGAAATCATGTATCCTATCCTGCAAAGTTACGATTCTGTTGCCATCAATGCTGATGTAGAGCTGGGAGCAACTGAGCAGAAATTTAATATCTTATGCGGTAGAGACATGCAACGCTATTTTGGTCAGGAACAGCAAATCGCCATACTTTCCCCCATACTTATGGGTACTGATGGCGTTAATAAAATGGGGAAATCTCTGGAAAATTATATTGCAGTATATGACACACCTCAGGATAAATATGGTAAAGTGATGTCTATCCCTGATGAACTGATCATCAATTACTTTAATTATGCTTCTCCTCTGGGACCAGATGAAGTTGCTGAGGTAGAAAAAGAACTGAAAGCAGGAAAGACAAATCCCAAATTGATCAAGCAGCGCCTTGCCCGGGAAATTGTGGGCATGTATCATGGCAAAGATCAGGCTCTGGAAGCAGAAGAACATTTCAATACCGTATTTAGTAAGAAAAAAATCCCTGATGAAATGCCAGAATATCAGATAACCCCACCAGCAAAAATTACTGAAGTACTGGTTGATGCCGGATTATGCGCCAGCAATGGAGAAGTAAAAAGACTGATCAAACAAAACGCAATATCAATAGATAATGAAAAAATAAAAGACTTTGATCTGGAGCTTACGAAACCAGTAATTATCAAAGTAGGAAAGCGGAGATTTATCAAGATCACAATCTAAAGTGAGGAATTCATGAACACTATCACAGGTTTACTATATCAAATACCAATTCTGCTGTTTTCATTGACAATACACGAATTCAGCCATGGCATAACTGCTTATTATCTGGGTGATGACACTGCCAAACGAGCCGGCAGACTTACTCTGAACCCCATCTCTCATATCGATCCCATAGGATTGCTGATGCTTTTTATCGCCCACATCGGCTGGGCAAAGCCCGTTCCGATCAATCCTTATAATTTCAAGAATTATAAGCGTGATACTGCTATCACGGCAGCAGCGGGTCCAATTTCCAATTTTTTAATTGCGATCATATTATCTATCTTTTTTCATATATTGCAAGGCATTATTCCTGCTGAGAAGCTGATGGCCGGTTTCAATCAAACTGTGTTTTTCGCTTTATATTATGCAATCCTGATAAATCTTGCCCTGGGACTTTTTAATCTGATACCTCTCCCACCCTTGGATGGTTCTAAGATTTTAGGTGGGTTTCTCACTGATCAGCAATATGCTAGATATACAGCAAAAGAACGTCAAGGTGCAATGATCCTGATGATAATATTTGCCGCTGATTATATTTTGCGTCTGGGATTGATCAGATCAATTATTGAAGTTCCTTTGAGCTTCTTTATCAACTTACTATTAAGATAATTATATAATATATTAGGAGAAGTAAACTATGGACCTTAAAGAAGTTTTGCAATTGATTGAGAAACACCAGATAACAGCGATTGATCTCAAATACACGGATTTAAAAGGTAGCGGTTATCATATCACCTTTCCAGCCAGAAGTCTGGAAATGATCATGCAGGAAGGAATTCCTTTTGACGGCTCAAGTATTCCTGGCATGAAAGTTGTGGAAGCTGGTGATATGGTTCTGATTCCAGACCTTGACACTGCTGTTATTGATCCATTCAGTGAACACCGCCAATTGCGTATACTGGCATATATCTGCGATGCAGACACCCGAATCGGGGTGAAAAAAGATCCCCGCAGTGTTGCCAAACGCACCGTGCAATATATGAAATCCACTGGTATTGCTGATGAATCATACTGGATACCTGAATTTGAATTTTATCTCTTTGATGAAGCGTATTACTATAATGAAGATTATGCTGCCGGATTTGAATTCACTTCAGCAGAAACCAAACGCCATCTGCCTTCTGATTATGAAGATAATGACGGCACTGCCAGCGATCTCCGTAAAGGTTATCACATGGATACTCCCTTTGATAAATATGCTGATATCCGTCAGGAAATGGTCAATTTGATTGAAGCTATTGGTTGCCCTGTCCGCTATCATCATCATGAAGTGGGTCTGGCATCTCAGCAGGAAATTGAAACAGAGATGATCGAATTTAATACAGTTACCAATAAAATGCTCTTTATCAAGGATATTATCCGCGAAGTTGCTCTTAGAAATGGTCTTGTTGCCACGTTGATGGCAAAGCCTTTATATCATGAAGCAGGTAATGGATTGCACTTCCATATCCAGCTGCGCAAAGATGGAAAAAATCTCTTTTATAAAGAGGGTAATTATGCTGATCTTTCCGATACAGCTCTCTATTTTATTGGTGGAATTCTCAAACACGGCAGATCACTCACTGCTTTCACAAATGCCAGCACAAATTCTTATAAAAGGCTTCTCCCGGGTTTTGAAGCACCCACAAAGTTATTCTTTGGACTGGCAAATCGTTCCGCAGCGATCCGTATCCCCAAATATACCACAACAGAAGATACTAAGCGAATAGAATTCAGAACCGGAGATGCTTCCTGCAATCCTTATCTGGCTACCAGCGCCCTGATCATGGCGGGATTAGACGGGATCATCAATAAGATAATGCCTACTCCAGAAAATTGTTTTGGACCCTTTGATGATAACGTGTTCAACTGGAATGAAGAACAGCAGAAAAAATTATGCAGTGTTCCTGCCAGCCTTTCTGAAGCCCTTATCGCTCTGGAAGAAGATCATGATTATCTTTTAGCTGGGGATGTGTTCAATAAAGAACTTATTAAAAGCTGGATCGTGGAAAAGAAAAAAGAAATCTATCAAGTCACCTCAAGACCTAATCCTGTGGAAATGGCTATGTATTTTAATGTCTGATCTTTAACTGATTGAAATAAATAAAGGGTGCAGAGTAATCTGCACCCTTATTATTTGGGGTTTTCAGAAAGCTCTATTTTACTACCTTTGTGATAAACCCTGAATTCATCAATCTGGCAACTGCCATATAATCCGGTTTAAAAGCCACTTTCTTCCCATCTTTGTAAGTATTCCTCATGGATTTCTCTGATTTATTGAAATTAAGTACCGTCATATCGGAAGTAGTTCCAGAAAATGATAGCTTTGTATCTTTGATCGTCAAGTGAGTAGTATCCACATCTACTAAACCAAAATCAAGGATCATGCGATATTGTTCCACTATATTATCTGTTTCCTCAATACCTTCTGCATGTCCCACATTACCATCACCAATTATTCCATCAGGAACACCTTCCTTTAGCGCCATTTCAATTATATTGGCTTTAAACTCAAAGGCATTCGTAGAAAGATTGCGGAATTTACGGTTATCTAAGGGAGATTTGCCCATGAAAGCTGCTTCTCCTATTCTTAAATGATTTAAATTAGCGGGAATCCGCTTTTTACGGATCAAAGGTAATGTGATCGAACTACCACCAGAGATCAACTCCAGCTTTCTGTCAAATTTGATCTCCAGCAGTTGCTTATAAAGCGATAACTGGATCAGCTTATCATAAGTGGGCTCCACGCCATACATGCATCCCAGATTAGTCCCCAAGCCTATTATCTCTATATTGCAAAGATCAAATACGCTTTCATAGAATTTCAAGAGTTTATCCCGGATCACTCCTTCCCGCAATTCACCCATTTCCACCATTACTATCACCCGATGAATTTTATTTTGGGCTACTGCTTCCCGGTTCAATGCCTCTATGGTGTGATATGAGGAATTCAGAGAAATATCTGCATATTTAACTACTGTATGTGCACTGAGTATAGATGGAAGCTTGATATACATTGTTATAATATCTGGTCGTATGGACTTGATTGTTTTCAAACTGGAAAGCCGTGAATCGCCTATGGAATGACAATTCTTGATCACAGGACTATTAAGGATCACATCCAATACTTCTCTGTTACCACTCATTATCTTAGAAACCAGTGTCCACTTGATATCATTCTCTTTCAAATAATCATCAAGTTTACTGATATTATCAAGGATTTTTTTAGTATTTATGTGTAGCTCTGCCATCATTCTTCCTTATGATAACGCATCTCTGCATACTTGGATTTAAATCCCACTCGCTCATATAACCGCTTAGCTGGATTCTCATATTCCACGTGAAGAGCAATATCCCCTTCTGTCAGCTCAAATACTCTGGATACGAGTTTCCCTCCAAGACCTTGATTTCGAAAATCATGATGGACGGCAATATAAACCAGAAAATATTCCGGTATATAATACTTCATTCCCGTTCTGATCATGATCACTGCTCCAACTATCCTCTCAGCATCTATTACCAGAAGCACATATCCGCCTCTGGCTTCCTCATCACTCATCGCATAATCAAGACATTCTGAAATAGCCTCTTTACTATCTCCAAAATTATCCAGATGCTGATATAAAAAATCTATTAAATTCTCTGAACTGATATTTCCTTCAAATTCCGCATAAGAACTTATAGTAATTATCTCAATCATGTTCACTCCTTCATTTAATTGCTAATTTTTATCTTTCAACTGATTAAATATCTTACCTAAGTCAATATTTATATTATTTTTATAATTGTCAACTGGTTTTTTTACTAATTAATATTTGTGAATTTTCATTGGTAGTTACAGATTTATATATGGTATAACGTTATGATTTATATCTGTTTTATTTACCAGTATTCAGCCGATATGACAATCACAATATCTCATTTTTATCAAGCCATACAGAATCTGGATATAACCAGGCAAAGTTTAAGCATGTAATTGATAAACAGTATTATTATATTATTAAAGTAACTTGTTAGATTAAAAGAGACTGGAGAATAATCTATCCAACTTTTTCCGTTAATTTCATCATTATCTCAGGAGGTATCTTTATCAATCCCTGACGATCTTCTGGAAAACTTTTCATAAGTGATGATAATTCCCTGGCAGCCTCTGAGTTTTTTGCCAATTTTGCTATTTTCCTCTGCTGTTTAGGCAGCCCGGAGATTTTCAACTGATTTTTTTCATTCAGGAAAAAAGAAAATGTGATATTATTCATCTGCTGCTGTGAATCAAGATAAAAAAGATAGATCTTATATTTGCCATCACACAGGATAACTTCATAGTCTTTGATCTTATCAATATCAAAATTCGGTTGATAATTCTGCGTGTTGGATTCCGAAAAGTAATAAAACATCTTATCTATGGTATTTTCATCAATATTTTTTTTAAGCCGGCGCACAAACTGGATGATAGCTTCATGTAATTTAGGTACTACTATTTTCTTAGTTGCTATATAACCTAGATTCTTATAGGTCTCGGCTTTTAATTTCATCTTAATGCGGGATATTCGTTTCCTGAGACTGGCATGGCTTTCACCAGTCACCTCCGACATCTTCTTGATGTTCTGGCCGCAATTAAAATAAAGTACTAATGAACGCGTTTCCAACTCATCCAGATCTTCCATCGATTTCCGGAAACTCGAAGTTAAATCACTATCATGCTCCACTCCAAAAAAATCTACCAGGTTGTCACGAAGCCCCTTTTGTAAAAAATTGTCTCTTTTTTTATTATCATAATATTTTCGACAATAATTAAGGCAAGTCGAACGGATCCAGGAACTAAATTTATCAGGACTAATAGTACCACTCTTTAAAACAAATAAGTTAACTGTTTGTGCCGCTACATCTTCTGCATGACCACTGTTGCCCAGCTTATATAAAGCAAAGTTATATGCAGCCTGATATTGCTGCTGAACAAAAGAATCACTAAAATCCATAAAATCCACCTTTTTTAAAAAAAATGACAAAAATATAATTTTTTTGGCGTGGTGTTGTCACACTTTGCCTTTTCTCTGGACTATATATATAGAGAGAAGAAAATTTAGTTTAAGGAGATCAAGATGAAAAAACTCATAACTGTATTCATAGCCCTTATTATCACGTTATCTGCCATCGCTGCACCAATAATATCTGTGGATAATAACCCGTCAAGTAATAAAACTGAACAGGAAATAAAAGATCTGGTAGCTCAATGTGTCGGAGTACTTTCACTTGAAAGTCTGGAAGATACAAATTATATATTTATAGCTGTCACTGATGATGGATGGGTTATTGTAGAAATCGATGGTGATTATTACATAATACCTCCTGAAAGCGAATAAAACCGGCAAAAAGTAATAGTTAATCTATTCAGCACTAAGGACTTTTGATGAGTCCTTAGTGCTTTTTTGGTGTATTATTTTCGATACTTCTTATTGATTCCATAATTTATTGTAAGTCTATTGCAAAAGGTGGATAATAGTGTCATCATTATTGCTACAAATAGATAACATCTACGATGTAAAATATTTTGGTTTATAATATTTACCGAAATTTCTGCCGTTTTTTAGTAATTCATCATCAAGAGCAAACCCTTTTATAATGTAACTACGTAAAATCTGGGTAGCCCATTTGCGAAATTTTGTAACTTCATGTGAGTTTACCCGGTAACCAACAGCAATAATGGCATCAAGATTATAAAACTCAGAAGTATATACCTTATTGTCAGTTGCAGTATGTGCAATTTTTGCACATACTGATTCTTTGTTTAATTTTTTGCTGTTAAAAATATTTTTAAGATGCTTACTGATCACTGAACGATCTACTTGAAAAAAACCAAAAATTACTGATTACCGTCAACATCTTTATAACCTGAGGAAATCGAGTTTAGAAAATAATTAACCTGCTTTTTCCTATTTTCGTGTCAGTTCGTGGTTTTCGTGGTTCAAAAAAAAAGAAAGAAATTTATCAACCACTAATGCCGCGAAATGGCACGAAAAAATGTAATGTTGTAGTATATTGCAATTCTGCCTGATCATTGTGACGCTTTCCAAATTTTCTGGACTTCTTCAATTTCTTATGTAGCTTAATCGTCCTTGATTAAGTTCGTTTTAAATCAGTCAGTCGGGGATGATTGACCTACGTTGAGAAGGATCAAGCTGGGGGCAGTAACTGATCGCCAGAAGTCTTGCCCGGAGTACCGTTCAAAACTTCTGCTAGCTGGGGGAGAATTGTGCTGTTTGTAGCTTAATCGTCCTTGATTAAGTTCGTTTTAAATCAGTCAATCAGGGACGATTGACCTACATTGAGAAGGATCAAGCAAAAATTAATTTGACAAAAGATCAAAGAATAATGATATCTTGCTTTGGATAAAAAAAGTTAGTATTTGTGCTATTTAGAGAGGTTATTATGAAAATTTATGTTGTAATACTGGTAATAATTCTTTCAGTTATTCTTTTTGCCGGGATGGGAACTGAATTGGAATTGGCAAAAAGAAATCAGCTGCATAGTAAGTATAATGTATCGCGGGATTTTATTACGATTATTAGTGAAGATTTTGAGAACGGAGCAGAAGACTGGGAGACTTTTGATGAGACCGGAATATCGGACTGGATAGAATACTGGCATTTAAGTACGACCGGAGCTTATGAGGGCAATTCCTGGTGGATGGGTGACGAAGAGCTGGGTGGTTATACTGATAGTCGCTATCTGGTTTTAGATACCCCAGAATTAGTGCTGGCAGATGAAAATCCGGAATTGCATTTCTGGTTCAGCTTATGCTGTGAAGATGTTGGGGGAGACCCTCCTTATGATGCCTGGGATGGCGCGAATATCCGAATCTCAACCGATGGAGGAGAAAGCTGGTCAGTTCTGTCTGGTACACCGGAATATAATGCAGAAAGTTTTTATTCATATGGTTATGAATTTGGTGAAGGTCAAGGCATTCCCGGCTGGGGCAGCACTACGGAGTGGGTAAACTGGACAGAAGCAGTGTTTAGCTTAGCAGCTTATGCGGGAGAAAGTGTGAAAATACGTTTTGCCTTTGCCTCAGATCCAGCCTATAATACGGGAGATGATGCCAGTATGTTCGGATTCAGGCTTGATGACATAGCAATTGATACTTCTACGGGGATTTTTGAATCCAATGGAGATGGAGCTTCCGGAGATAGTGAAATGGTTGCCGGATATGGCGTAACCAGTACAGGAAATCTCTGGCATATTTATGAAGACAGCGAAGCTCCCAGTCCCACTCATGCCATGGGCTGTTTTGATGATGAAACCGATACTTACCTGCCGGGGATGGATAATTATATCGCTACTCCGGAATTCTATTTGCCTGCTGGTGGAAATTTCTTCTGGGATGTAGATGTAAAGGTGATGATTGATGATGACAGTACGTTTCCAGAATGTGACTATTTAGTTGTGGAAAAAAGTTTCCAGTTAACTTCAGGGAACTGGTCTACCTGGTTCATGATCTCATATCCGGGACCCCATGTTTTCACAGGAAATACAGAAACCTGGCTGCCCTTTACTGAGCATTGGAGTACTCAATACAGCAATATATCTGATTATGCCGGACGAAACGTGAAGTTACGCTTTGGACTGCATTCAAATGCTTCTGATGAAGTTGTTCCCGGTGGATTTAGAATAGATGATTTTATTGTCCAGCAGGAAATGTATTCTGGACCAGCACCAAGAAACCTGATCGCAGTGACAAATGATGAGAATCAGGTGGAATTAAGCTGGGATGCCCTCAGTGAAGGAGGAAGTGAAGGTTGGATTCAATGGGATAATGGTGTTAATGATGACGCTATTGGTCTCTCTATTGGTGGAACTATGTACACTGCTGCAAGCTTTGATCCAGTCGATATGATGCCTTATGTTGGTGGAGAGATCACTCAGGTTGAATTATATATTAATGATTTACCTTCAAGCATGATCCTTCATGTATGGTCAGGTCCAAATGCTGCTATAGAAATTCTTTCACAGACATTTACTGCTACTGGTATGGACTGGGTTATTATTGATCTTGATACTCCAGTAACTATTGAAAGTGAAACAGAATACTGGCTTGGTTATGAAGTTACTCAAACTGCTGGTCAGTTTTGTTGTGGTGTGGATGCCGGACCTGCTATCGTTGAAAAGGGTGACTGGGTTGCCTTATCTCCTGGTGCATGGCAATCAATGGCTGGTTTAGGTTTGAATTACAACTGGAATATTCATGCCTATGTAGATGGTGGAGACCGCCTTTTACCCCGATTCACTGCAGGCAGTCGTGAACGTGAAATTAACGGGTATACTGTCTGGAGATCAACTGAAAGTGGGATGAATTATCAGAATATTGGGTTTTGTGAGGTGATAGATACCCCATATTTTCTTGATGAAGATCCTGTTGCTGCGTCCTGGAATTATTATGTGGTCACGGCTATATATGATAGCTTAGATGGAGCTTTCAGCAATGAGGCGAGAGCTTATATATTTGATGATGAAATGATGGAACTGGCTTATGATGACGGATCATGCGAAGCAGGATTAAACGTGGGAATTGCCCAGTATATGGCAGTAAAATTCACACCACCATGTAATTATATAAGAATTTTAACGCATCTAAATATATATATTGAAACTCTTAATTCTGGTCAATTAGTATTCAGAATTCTGGAGGGCAGTACCGGGCTTCCAGGCGAAATGTTAGGTCAATTCAATGTAACACCGGATAACCTGCATGTAGGTTGGAATATGATTGAGATTCCCTATATTTCTATTCCAGACTCCACGAGTGAATGTTTCTTCATTTCAATTTTTGAGATGGCATGCCTGGCTGCGATAGGCAAAGATACCGATACTGCTGGAAATAGCTGGATGACAACCGGACAAGAGCATATCTGGGAAGAAATCACTGATGGCAACATGATGCTGCGAACTTATATTGAACCCTATGATGATGGTTCAGATGTTATTGAACTTGCTCCCGCATCTATTTCCATCAGTTGTTACCCAAACCCTTTCAATCCGCAGACGACAATTTCTTTTTTTACCACAGAGGGCACAGAGAACACAGAGATTAGCATATACAATACAAAAGGGCAACGCATTCGCGAATGGAAAATTGAAAATGTAAAAAGTAAAATAAATTCTGTTGTCTGGGATGGGAAAGATTCACAAAATATCTCTTGTGCGACAGGTGTATATTTCTGCCGGATCAAGGCAGGTAAGCAGACGGCTACAAGTAAGATACTCTTGCTGAAATAATAGGTTTATTCCGGTACTTCAGGAAAACATCGGGGCAGGGGTTTTGAATGACCTGGGAAAACTGTTTTTTTATGAACATAGCGGACTTAGAGGACATAGTGAATTTCTGAATATCACCATAATTCAATCCTGACTACGCTACTAGTTCACCCTTAGTAACCAATAACTACCACCAAATTGCTGGTCATCCAATCAAATATATACTACTATTTCAGCAGGAGGCCTTTTTTTGTTAGGGAAGTATTGCCATTGATATTTAGTTTGTAGAAATAGATGCCTGAGCTGACCGGGGTTTCTGAGTTATCTTTGCCGTTCCAGAAGAGGGAGTGGCTGCCTTTTGAAAAGTTTTCGTGGGCTAAGGTTTTGATTATTTGTCCTTTAAGGTTGAAGATGGTGATATCTATATTGGCATCATTTTGTAGTGAGAAAGATATCGTGGTGGAGGGATTGAAGGGATTGGGGAAATTATTGATCATATTGCAGATCGGATCAGTGATAGATTCCGGGTTTGATGAAGTGGCATTATAAGAAATTAGATAAGCAGCACCTATGTAATCTTCTGTAGTATAATCATATTCTGAGCCAACTATGGCATTAGTTCCAGAGAGTGAAACTGCACAGCCGAAACCACCCCAGTTTTCATTGATGATCTTATTTTGCTCAACCCATTCTGCATTCTGTCTGTTGAAGAAGTAGGCAGAAGCTGAACAGGCAACATCTGGACGATCACAGGCACCAATAACGGCATAATCACCAGAAATTGAAACTGAGCAACCAAAGTGATCATAATAGAAGCCATCACTGGCAGTTAATATAGCTTCTTCATTCCAGGCTGAGCCATCATAATTAAAGATGAAGGCTTCGCCCTGATCATAACAGTAAGTTCCAGCAATTAATAAATTATCGCTTACAGAAATTGAATAGCCAAACTTATCTGATGAGGTATCATGGGAGGCGATCAGTTTGGAGTGAAATAACCATTGGGTACCATTATTTTCATAAATATAGATGGAACCGGAATCATCACCATTATCATCATCATGCGAAGCAGAAATAAAGAGGAAATTATAGGTAATATAAGTTGACCAGCCAAAGGACTCGCCTAATTCTCCATCATCAGCTATTATTTTAGATAGTAGTATCCATTCAGATTCTGAGCGTTGATAAAGATAGGCAGCGCCGGCAGATTCAGCATTTTCGTCATCATTAGGAGCACCCACAACAGCGTATTCACCATCCTGCGAAATACCTGCGGAATTGCCATACTGGTCACATATTGGTGAACCTAAGGCAGTTATTATATCCATTTCCAGCCAGTTTTCTCCGTCATAGTGATAAATATATGCTGAACCGGAGGAATTACTATAACCCTGATCATCAGCAATGATCATGTAATCTCCATTTATGAAAACAGATGAGCCAAAGAACATTGTACTGTCTGAAGGGGTGATGATCTGTTCCTGGATCCATTGATCATCAGTTTTTTGGTATAAATAAGCTTCATTTGAGTATGAGCCAACTATAGCAAAATCTTCGGAAATTGAGACAGAATGCCCAAAATAATCAATTGAACCATCTTCGTTAAATACTCTCTGATCAATTGACCAATCAGCCGATAAAGATAATGTTAATATGAAAGTAATATATATAAGCCCTATGTATTTCATTTATTCCTCCAGAAATTAGATAAAAAAATACTTTTCCTGTTCTAAATATAAGTCAAGATATATTTTTAGGCAGATACAATTTTAGATTATTGACTTATTTGGTTATTTATGAAAATTAGACCTTAATAGAAAAAGATGAGGTGTTTATGAAATTTGGGCGGATAGATGAGTATAAGATCCATTCTTATGATTGTGATCTGAAGGGCAAACTAAGTCTTCCAGTATTAACCAGATTTTTGCAGGAGACAGCCTGGCTGAATTCTGAGGATATGGAACTGGGCTATGAGAAAATGAAAGAGAATAATCTGACCTGGGTATTATATAAGCAATATATAGAAATGGACAAATGGGCATCCTGGGGAGATACTATATCGATCAAAACGTGGCCCTCACAAGCGGATAAGCTATTTTGTTATCGGGAATTTGAGATATACATAGGAGAGGAAATACTGGGAAAGGTATCCACCTCCTGGCTGGTGATAGATCTATTAACAAGACGACCGGTGCGGACATCAAAATATTATCAAAACAATTATAATATTGATATGCCGATACTTTTTCCTGAGAAGATAAAAGAAAAGATGAAAGCTGCCTGCGAAGCAGATTCAATAGCAGAAACACGGGTAAACCTGACTGATATTGATGTAAATTACCACGTAAATAATTCCTGCTATCCGCAGTGGTGCCTGAATAGCTATTCTCTGGAATTTTATAATGATCACCGGCTTCACAGGATTGAGCAGCAATTTGCCTTGGAAGCAAATTTTGGAGATGATCTGACTATAGTTACATATCAAAAGGAAAACCTGATCTTTGAGCATAATGTAAAAAGAGATGATAAGGAACTTTTTCTTTTGAGACTGGAATGGAAACAGGATAAAAACTGATGAGTTGAGAATGTTTTATATCAATCTCAACTTAATATTATTAATAGTTTTAAGCATGCAATTTAGTTGACTGGTTAGATATGATTATTATATAGTTTGAAAAAATATATAAATACAAATAAATATAAATTTTCAGTAAATAAGTGATAAAGTATTAGATCATTGAAGAGAGGAAAAATTGAGGAATTTAAAAAAAAAATTAACCTTTCCTTAACAATCAGAAATATGATGATTGTACATAGGTTAATCGTGTAAAAATATTAAATTTAAGCAGAGCATTATAAAACTTAAAATATTGCTAAGTGAAAGAAGATGAATTTCACAGAAAAATAAGTTATAAAGTAATATACAAGAATAGTTAAAGCATTTATCAAGGGTGGCAGTCAACGGTGATCAAGAGTTATAACTCATTATATTAATGATAATTGCTAACCTTGTTATGGATGAAACTATTCAAAAGTAATAAATTTTTCTTCACTTGACACGAAAAAAAAAATACTCAAATTGACGTTTGAGTAGGGAGAATGGAAAAGTTATCCACACAAAATCAGGAAGAGGGTGGATAAGTATCTATAATAATATATCTGCTTGGAATATATGCGGTTATGAATATATTTATATAAAATTATATGTGGATAAATAAGAGGACGAAGTCAAAAATGCAAAGAAGAGAAAATGTTTGGAGTCAAGTTTTAGGGGTATTACAGGAACATGTAAATGAGCAAACTTACCGGACGTGGTTTCAAGAAACAAAATTATTAAATTTTGATGACAGTAAAATCACTGTGCATGTTCCGACGCAATTTATAGCACAATATTTGAATAAGAATTATAGTACAATAATAACGGAGATCTGCAATACATTATTTGATCAGAAATATGGAGTGAAATTCATCAATAATGCCAGTTATGCGGAGATGGAAAATCCAGAGCTTGTGCAGGTGGTGTCAAAACAGACGTCTAATGATGATAATTATCCTCAATTAAATAAAAATTATAAATTCAAGGATTTTGTGATAGGAGCGAATAATCGATTTGCCTGTTCAGCAGCAGAGGCTGTAGCAGAATCTCCGGGAACTACATATAATCCATTATTTATCTATGGTAATTCCGGGATGGGGAAAACACATTTAATGCAGGCAATCGGACACATGGTGATGGATCTTCATGAGGATAAGAAGGTTTTTTATATCACAACAGAGCAATTTACAAATAATATGATAGAGGGTATCAGAAGCAATAAAATGGATAAGTTCCGCAACAAGTATCGCTATTTTGATGTACTTCTGATCGATGACATCCAGTTTTTGTCCAAGCGGGAAGGAACTCAGGAAGAATTTTTTCATACTTTTAATGCTTTATATGAGAATGGCAAGCAGATAATTTTAACCAGTGATCGCTTACCACGAGATATACCTGAATTAGAGCAACGACTTATTTCCCGATTTGAATGGGGTTTACTCACGGATCTTAAGCAACCAGATTTTGAGACTCGAGTAGCAATCTTAAAGAAGAAAGCAGAGCGTGATAATATCAACCTAAATGAAAGTGTATTACAATATATAGCTGAGAATATATCTTCCAATGTACGGGCACTGGAAGGATCACTGGTGAAAATACAAGCCTGGATAGGGTATAAGGGGATCAAGACTGAAGAGATCAGCATTGATCTGATCAAAAACATATTAGGAGATATGTTTACAAATGGCAGCTCACGGGTAACATTAGACCTGGTGCGAAAGCGTGTATGCAATATTTACAATCTCAGGAATGATGTATTATTCATGAAAACCCGCAAGCGTGAAGTGGCTTTTCCGCGTCAGATAGCGATGTATTTATCAAATCTGTTTATTCCATCATTATCATTGAAAGAAATAGCAAATTATTATCGCTTAAAAGACCATACTACTGTGATCCATGCCATCAAGTCAATTAAGACGCAAATGACTGATAATGTGGAAGTTAAACAGCAGGTAGAGCAATTGATGGACGAGATGAGAAATTAGTTTTTTAAAGTTATTCACATATCCACAATAATATATGTTGATAAATGTTGATAAGTCTAAAAAATGGTATTCAGATAAAAAAATGTGGATAACGGTGGATAAAATGATAGAGATAACCACTTAATATCCACAAATAAATAATGTGGTGAAATAGTGGATATGAAGCGGATTAGCCGGATCAAAAAGGTATTTTTCCACTAATCCACAATATCTACTACTACTACTGTAGATATTATAATATATTAATAGGAGTAAATATGAAGAGAATCTGGGGAATCATGATAATTATGACAGCAGTATTACTTACAGGGTGTACAGTCAAAAAAGATAATCCAGTAGGATATAATCCAGTGGGAGAACCACAGTACATCGAAATCGGCACAGAAAATATCAGTAATGTTTACAGTTTTGAAGACAGTGTAAATAATTATGTTAATTCTTCAGTATTGACTATTGGAAATAGAGAACAATACGATACAATGCTTTTATTGCATGTGGGCGATTTACCAGATACACTGGCAGAAATAACTGATAACGAGATAAAATTAAGCCTGGTTATCAGCAAACAGACTAATAGTGAAACTAATACTTATGAATATGGCAGGATCAATCAGCTTTGGGATGAAGATGAAATAACATATAAAACCTGCACAGACACTTCTGACTGGGTAGATCCCTTTACAGAGGAATATGGTGTATATGAATTTTCTGGAGAATATAGTGCTTATGACACTCTGGATATTTTATTACCGATGGAGCTTTTTTATACTTTGAATGAAGACGTATATGAAGTAGATAGTTTAGCTTCTAATTACGGGTTATATTTTAAGCGTCAAAATCCAGATACAGAAAGAAGAGATTTTATTGAATATTTTTCTAAAACCAGTGACAGTAATATACAGCCTCGTTTGAGATTCAGTTATAAGCTTGCTATTGAGGATTCAGAATATGTAGATTGGGAAAGCATCACAATCAATGATGCAACGCTTTACAGCCAACTTGATGATAATACAGCTCTGGAATATTATGAAGTTAATGAGGACGAATTAATGCTGCGTAATATCAGTCCCGTGAAAATGTATATGGAGATATCACTGGATAGTTCAGATTTTGCTGATACGCTAAGTAATACTATTATAGATAGTTATCAATACAACAATATGACGATAAACAAAGCATATCTTGTGCTTCATGCCAAAGAAGATTATTTCGGAAGCAACAGCTATATCTATACTCAACCTGCATTATTAATCTCTGAAGTACCAGCGGTTGATAATGAAATTCCGATGTATAAAGATGATTATAATCTGATATCAGGAGTAGTAACCACACAGGATAGTCTGGATACTATTGGAGAAGACAAGATATTTAAGATTGATGTAACATCAGAAATTCAGGCAATAACTACAGATCATGATGATAATGAAGGTATTGGATTAGTGATTAGATCATTGCGTGAGAATCGAGATTTTTCTTACGTGAAATTTTATAGTTCAGCAGAGGATGTGAGCAAAGGACCTTATCTGGAGATATATTTCAGTTTACCATTGGAGCCATAAATGAAAATACTGGTATTATTAGCCGTGGTATTGCTTTTGATGGGATGTACCAGGGAAGCGAAAGAAGAAGAAGAATACCTGGCAAAAGTAAATAATGAAACATTAAGTTATGAGGATTTTAGAGCTTCTTTTGATGATGCAACCTGGGAAAATATGAACTGGGATGCTAAAGAGGAACATATCCAAAAATGGGTTAATTTGACCGCATTAGCACAAAAATGTGATAATGAAAAATTATCAGAGCAACTGGTTATCAGAGGTAGGATAGAAAGTGCGGTAAAAAAGATCAAGGCAAATACGGTGATAGCCAGTCAAATGAATGCGATCAAGATAACAGAGGAAGAATTATTTAGTTATTATCAGCTTCATAAGCGAGAATATCTTAAAAAAGTAAAAGAATATAAATATCAGCGGATAGTGATATCATCAGATTCAATATTTCAATCCGCTGTGGCAGAATTAAAAGAAGGAAAGAAGTTCAAAGACGTAGCTGAGAAGTATTCAGAAACCAGAGAAGGCACTGGTGGTGGATATATGGGATTTACTTCCAAAGGAGACGTAAATGAGATTATCTGGAATACATTGGATGATTTGGAGCAATACCGGTGGAAATCAGTGAATATAGAGAATAAATTCTATTTACTGAGGTGGTATGAGAAGCAGGAGGCAACGATTGAAAAGAACTATGCAGAGCTTCAGGATAGTTTACGTGAGCGACTATTGCAAGAGAAAAAAGACAAAAAATATGAGGAGCTAATGAAAGAGATCAGGATGAATTTTGATATAGAAATTAACTATTTAGGTAATGGAGACAGCGAATTATGAGAAAGATCAGCATATTTTTATTGATATTATTATCACTATGTTTTATGATCCAGGGAGAGACAGTAGAAAGAATAGTGGCAAAAGTAGGCAGAGAAGTGATCCTGCAATCAGAACTGGATAAGAGATATCAGCAGATGATAGCTTCGGGGATGTCGGAAGAGAATTTTACTCTTGAATCAATTTTGGATGAGATGATAGAATCTGAATTAATATTGATAAAAGCCAAAGAAAGTGATATAGAAATCGATGAATATACAATTAAAAAAATGGCAGAGCAGGAATTGGAGTCATTGAAGTTACAGTTTGAAAATGAGCTGGAATTTCGACAACAGTTAAAAGCGGAGACAGGATTAACAATTACGGAACTAAAAGATTATTATGAGGATCTGATCAGAGAGCAGAAATTAAGGGAAAATGTGATATCAAAGGAAATTACGAGCCAAATACATGTAACTGATGCCGAGATAGAAGAATTTTATCAAGAGAATCTGGCAGATATTCCCATCAGGAAAGAAACTGATAGATTAGGAATGATATTACTAAAAATGGAGCCAAGTAAAGAAACTAAAGAGGAATTAAAGCGTGAAATATATGATATCAAGAATAAATTGAATAAGGGAGCGGATTTTGCAGAACTCGCCAAGGAATATAGTGATTGTTCCAGCGCACCCAGTGGAGGAGATTTAGGTTGGATAGAACGTGGCTTGATGGTGAAACCATTTGAAGATGCTGCCTTTAAACTTGAGGTAGGTGAAATCAGTGATCTGGTAGAAACCCAGTTTGGTTATCATTTGATCCTGATGCAGGAAAAGAAGGATGATCAAATAAAGATAAGTCATATCCTGAAGACTCTGGAGGCTTCACCAGAAGATAAGACAAGGATACGAACACTAGCAGATGATATTCATGAGAGGATAATAAATGGAGAGGATTTCACTACATTAGCACGAGAGTATTCCCAGGACGATTCTTCAGCAGCTAATGGAGGAATTATTGGAGAATATCCTCCAGAAAATTATCCTGAATTATTCAGTTCATATTTACAGAGCCTTGATTATGGAGAAATCACAGATGTGATAGAGGAAGGAGATAATCTATATATCTTTGGAAAACTGGCAAAAGTGGAAGCCAGACCATATACTTATGAAGAACTCTATGATCAATTAAAAGACCAGGTTTTTGGGAAAAAACAATTGGAACTGTATAATAAGATGATAGAGAATTTGAAGAAGACTATTTATATAGAGATCTATTTGTAATGAAGATAAAGTTTTCTGTAGCATATTCCACTTGTCTGGGTTGCGGTTATTTTCCCAAAATGCCTGGAACAATGGGAACTTTACTTGCATTTATCGTATATCTGTTTTTACCGGATAGTATTTTTAAAGGTACTGAATCTAATTTTATTTTTCTGGGAGTATTATTATTAATATCCATAATATCAGTGCCAATTATCACAAGGGCAGAGCGATATCTGGGACATGACAATGGAAAAATAGTAATGGATGAATTCCTGGGTTATATGCTGGGAGTGGCGTTTTTGCCAAAAGGCATTATAACAGGATTAATAATATTTGTTTTATTCAGGATATTTGATATATTTAAGATTGAACCTGTAAATATGCTTCAGAAGCTGCCAGGGGGTGCTGGAGTGATGGCTGATGATCTAATGGCAGGTGTTTATTCAAATTTAATAGCAAGACTAATAATAATATTTATATTATAAAAAAGGAGAAAAAATGATTTTAAATTTACTGATGGCAACTTCAGCAGCAACATCCGGAACAGGAGAAGCTGCTCAGGGGAACCCGTTTATGCAGTTCATACCCTTTATTTTCATGTTTGTGATCTTATGGTTTTTAATAATCAGACCACAAAGAAAACGTCAAAAAGAGACGGAGCATATGCTAAATGAGCTGAAGATCCAGGATAAAGTGATCACAACAGGTGGTATATATGGCAAAGTAGTTAATATCAAAAAAGAGAAAAATATTGTAGTTCTCAAAATTGATGATGCTACCAATACAAAAATTGAAATACAAAAAAGTGCCATTGCCGGTGTGATAGCAGGTGATAAGGAAAAAAATGCAGTTAGTTGATTCTGAAGTATTACCAATCAGGATAATTGGTGATAAGGTATTGCGTCGGAAGGCAGATGAAGTAGCAGAATTAACAGATGAAATCAGGAAGTTCATCAAAGATCTGACGCTGACGATGTATGAAGATGATGGAGTGGGTCTTGCAGCACCTCAAGTGGGAAGATCACTGCGTATATTTGTAGTAGATCCTTACTGGTATCGAGAAGGTCATCAAAAAAATCCTCTGGTTCTAATCAATCCACATTTCGTGGAGTTCAGTGGTGAAGAAGAAGAAGAAGAGGGATGCTTGAGTCTGCCGGAGATATGGGGTAAGGTAACCAGAGCTGAGAGAGTAGTGATAGAAGGATTGAATGAGAATTTTGAACCAGTACGATATGAAGCAGAAGGTTTTTTTGCTCGCAGCCTGCAGCATGAAAATGATCATCTGGATGGAATTCTTTTTATTGATAAGATACCTCCCCTGCAGCGAGTAAGATTTGCCAGGAAAATCAAAGAATTAAAAAGCACAACTAATGAAGAGGGAGTAAATATAAAACAAAAACAGCATGAAGATCAATAAGATAATTTTCATGGGCACCCCTCAGTTTGCTGTTCCTGCATTACAGCAATTAACAGAGAAAGGTTATAAACCATTATTATGCGTTACTCAGCCAGACAAACCACAGGGAAGAAAAAGAAGGTTAACAGCTCCAGTGATCAAACAGAGAGCATTGGAACTGAGTATCCCGGTGATTCAGCCAGAGAATATCAATGATCAGGAAACATTGGAATTTATCAAAGAATTGAATCCTGATCTGATAATTACTGCTGCTTATGGTGGATATATTGGCAGAACTCTTAGAAAACTCCCAAAACTGGGAGCAATTAATATTCATCCATCATTATTACCACTCTGGCGGGGAGCAAGTCCAGTAAATGCCAGTTTATGGACTGGTGATCAGGAAACCGGAGTGACAATATTTAGGCTTGTGGCAAAAATGGATGCTGGTCCTATGTTATATCAGTCCATATATACTATCAAGGAAGAGGATAATTACACAAAATTGCTTGAAAAGTTAGCAATTGCAGGTGCTGAAGACCTGATAAAACTAATTCACCAGTTTGAAAATGGAGAAGTGAAAAAGAGGATTCAGGATGAGAGTAAAGCAACTATTTGCTGGAAACTGAATAAGGAAGATTTTCACATAAACTGGGCTGAAAAGGCAAGATATATCTATAATCAGGTTAGAGCTTTAGCAGAGAAACCAGGGGCATCAACAGAATTCAGAAATAAACAGTTAAAAATAATTTCTACCAGACTAACTGGTAAGAAAAGTAATATTACTCCCGGAACAATAATTGAAGTGATAAAAAGCAGTGGAATATTAGTGGCAACTGGAGATGAGGATTTATTAATTAAATATCTACAGCCGGCCGGAAAAAAAATAATGTACGCTTATGATTTCAATTTGGGTGCCAGAATAGAGAATGGGGAAAGATTTGGAGAAACTAATGGAAGTGAATAGTAGAAAGAAATATCTATTTTTGATATTATCTCTAAGTTCACTTTTTCTATTAATGGGACTCACAACTATGCTCTGGTGGTTCATTGCTCCACGTCTGGAAGATATTTATGAGATACTAAGACCAATATCTCTGACCTTATTGAGACTATTTTTTATAGTTCTGATGATAGGAACAGGCAGCGTGATGCTCACAAGTATTTTTGAGAAGAATTTTTTGATAGCAAAATTTGCTGTAAATCTTTATAACATAATAATGTATCCAATCACGCTATTTTTAGGGAGTTTGACTGGATTCAGCCGTGAGAAAATAAGAGAATCTTATATTCATGTTAATAATAGTTTCATAAAAGCGATCAAGCAGCGATTTCGTCCTAATGAAATACTGATCCTGCTACCTCATTGTCTGCAGAATAATGAATGCAAAATC
Source organism: Candidatus Stygibacter australis (assembly GCA_030765845.1). NCBI lineage: Bacteria > Pseudomonadati > Candidatus Cloacimonadota > Cloacimonadia (SeqCode) > Cloacimonadales (SeqCode) > Candidatus Stygibacter > Candidatus Stygibacter australis. Next base: position 34,628 of record JAVCDJ010000042.1, on the reverse strand, counting down.
CGTTTAAGCAATGATATATTTAATTGCAGAAGATGCGGGAAATGTGATATTGGGGATTTGATCTATATTGCTGAAAAATATAAAGTTTCTATTGCAATAGCAAATGGAGGAACTTTAGCCAGGAGAATAGTTCTCAAATTCAAGCCGAAATTTATCGTAGCTGTGGCTTGTGATCGTGACCTTGTAAGCGGTATTCAGGATGTATTTCCTTTGCCGGTTTATGGAATTCTCAATATTCGTCCAGAGGGACCCTGCTTCAATACCAGAGTCGATCTGGAAAAGCTTTCTGATACTCTTGAGAAAAGTATATATGAAGAAAAGAGATAGAAAGAAATTCAAAAGACAGGATATCAGCATCACTAATACAGAAATATCTGATTTGGATGATTTTATTGATGAAGAAGTGATCCATGAGAGGAAAGCAGAAAAGAAGCTTTTTAAGAAGGGAATTAAAAGCCAGAAATCTGATCTTAACCTGGAAACTGGAAGAGTTATTGAAATATTTTCAAATTATAAATGTTTGGTGGAATGGAAAAATAACCGACTTATCTGTCCAATCAGCGGGAGACTGAAACATTTGAGACTAAATTCAAGGAATATTGTTGCAGTAGGGGACTGGGTGAAGGTTGATATTTCCGGAGAAAACAGGATAGAAGAAATTTGTGAACGCAAAAATACTCTGATAAGGTATACAGAAGATAATTTCCAGAAAGAGATCTTAATAGCTGCTAATATTGATAATGTGATCATCATGACCTCATGTCATAATCCTGAGTTAAATTTTGGGATTGTTGACAGGTTGATATGTGCTGCGCGCCTGGAATCAATCACACCAGTAATATGTATAAATAAGATTGATCTGGCAGAGGATCTGGCAGAAATCAAAGCGGAGGCAGAATTTTACCTGAAACAGGGGATTGAACTGATATTTTGCTCAGCCCTGGAAGGTGTTGGGAAGGAAGAATTGAGATCAGTCTTGAAAGATAAAGACAGTGTGTTCGTGGGGCATTCAGGAGTGGGAAAATCTTCATTGATCAATATTTTGCAGCCAGGATTAAATCTGAAAGTATCTACCACCAGCGAAATAACAGGCAAAGGCACTCACACCACTACCCGCAGCAAGATATTCAAATGGAAATTTGGAGGGAATCTGATTGACACACCTGGCATTAAAACATTAACTTTGCATGAGGAATCCAAAGATGAGATAAAATACGTCTTTCCAGGGATGGCAGAGATCGGAGAGAAATGTAAATTTCAGAATTGTACGCATACCCATGAAATTGATTGTGCAGTAAAAAATGCTGTCGAAGAGGGCGAATATGATCAGGAGAGGTATAATTCTTATTTGAGAATAATGGATTCATTTACCGGAGTTAATTATGAATAATTTTCTGCTCTATTTTAATTTGTATGATGATAAATTTGATAATACCTGCCAGAAGCTTCAGGAAATCAAAGAGAATAATACCCTTAATTTTTATATTCTGGAAGAGCAAAAGGAATATGAGAAGTATTTTCCATTGCTTGCTCAAAAAAATGAAATCGATTGCATTCTGGTGTTTGGTGGAGATGGAACCATATTAAGAGCTGTGAAATATGCTTTATTATATCGGGTTCCAATTATGGGGATCAATCTTGGTCATCTGGGATTTCTATCTGAAATTTCTATAGAGGAGCTGGAAAAATCTATTAAAGAGCTCAAAAAAGGAAAATATAAAATTCTCTCCAGAATGATGCTGAAAATTACGATCAAAGGCAAAGATAAAAAGATAATCAATGATCTGGCGCTTAATGATGCTGTGATTTCCAAAGGAGACAAGCCAAAGCTAATTAATCTCAAAGTTTATGATGACAGACGATATGTGTTTTCCACCCGATGTGACGGGATAATTGCAGCTTCTCCTACTGGTTCCACAGCATATTCCCTTTCTGCTGGAGGTCCTATAATATCTCCGGTTATGAATGCAATTGTGGTGGTTCCTATTACTCCTCATGTACTTACTGTGCGACCGATAGTATTTCCCGCCAGCAGCAATATTTCATTTGTGATTAATGAAGAGTCTGAAACGAGCTTGCTGCAGCTGGATGGTCAAAATCGAGCTCAGTTATATGCTGGAGACAGGATAACAATTACCTCAGCTCAGCAGAAAGTCGATTTTATCAAGTTCTCCAATCGGACATTTTTCAAGACACTAAGAACAAAAATGCATATGGGAAAAAGATAATGCTGAAATCAATCAGAATATCCAATTATATTCTTGTGAAAGAGCTTGAAATTGAGTTAACATCAGGATTGAATATATTTTCTGGAGAGACGGGAGCAGGAAAATCTGTAATAGTAGAAGCAATTAACACAGTTTTAGGTGGAAATCTCAGAGCAGGGATGGTGTTTCAGGAAGATAGACCTGCAGAAATTGTGATTTGCTTAACTGTTAAAAAAAATAATCATTTATTAATGAGTCTTATCAATGAATATGAACTGGATTGTGAAGAAGGAGAAATATTTTTCACTAAAATTATCAGTCCCGCTTTAAAAGCAAAAACATATTTAAATGGGATAAGATCAACCAATGCAGTAGTTAGAAAATTCAAAGATGCTCTGATTGATTTTCACAGCCAGCGAGATCAACAGAAGTTATTCAATAATGATTATCAATTGGAAATATTAGACGCTTTCGGCAGGCATGAAAATGAAATATCTGACTTTCAGAACAAATTCCAGATACATGCATCTAACCTGAAACAATATCAAAAACTGATCAATCAGGAAAAAGAAAACAGAGATAAATTTGATCTTTATTCATATCAACAGGAAGAGATAGAAAATGCAGATATCCTGGCAGACGAGGATGTAAAGTTAGGGGAAGAATTAAATCTGCTGGTTCATTCAGAGGAATTACTGGAATTGCAGGAAAGCTATACCCAGGATTGTTTTGAAGATGAAAAATCACTGTTTGACAAGATAAATTATTTCCTCTCCAGATTAATTTCTTATGAAAAAGATAGTGTGAATATCAAGAATTCCAGCTCAATTCTACGTGACTGTCTGGCAAATCTGGAAGCAGTAAATGACGAGCTTCTGGAATTGAAAAGCAGTATTGACCTTGAACCTCAAAGATTGGAAGATGTTACCCAGAGACTTGATTTTTTAAATTCACTTAAAATGAAATATAATCGTTCTCTGGAAGATATATTAGGTTACAGAAATGAGATCAAAGAATTCATCGAGAACTATAGCTCGGACCAGGATAAGATCAGCAATCTTAAGAAGGAACTGTCTATCAGCCTGGAATCATTAAAGAAAAGTGCTGAAAAATTATCAGAGAAACGGAAAAAGACAGCAAGGCAATTTGCCAGACTTCTGCAGGAAAATATCGCTCTTCTGGCAATTCCAGATGGTAAAGTTGAATTGAGATTTAAAGATTTGACTAAGGAAAAGGAAGATTATTTTCATAGTCTGAATTCAACAGGCAAGGATCTGGTGGAGATATATTTTACAGCAAACCTGGGAATTGACCTGCAACCACTGAAAATAGCTGCCTCTGGCGGTGAGTTATCAAGATTTCTATTAGCAGTAAAAAAGCTGCTTGCTGAGTATTTATTCTCCAAATCAATTATTTTTGATGAAATAGATACAGGGATTGGTGGTAAAACAGCAGAATATACCGGTGAATATATAAATACAATTGCCCATCATCATCAGGTTATCTGTATTACACATCTGGCACAGATAGCGGCATTTTCTGACGCGCATTTCCTGATTGAAAAGCAGTCTGAGCAGAATATTTCCCATATTACAGTGAAAAAACTGGACAATAAAAATAAAGTGCCAGAGATAGCACGGATGCTTTCCGGTTCAGATTCAAATCTTGCTTTGGATCATGCCGGTGAATTGCTAAAAAAGGCGGGAAAATAATAATGTTCAGACTAAGAAAGAGCTCTAAATATATAGTAGTTATTGTTATAATAGCAGTTACGGTATATTTTGCAGCCAAATTATCTGGTATTCAAAATATCTTCGAGACCAGGATTTCTATTAGTAAAATTGATGATGAAAGGGCTGAAAAAGCTTTCAAAAATGCTGGGAATGATACAAAAATCCAGTTAAACTATACCACATCGAATCTAAAAAATTTTAATAACTCTCTCCAGAAGATATATGCAGATTATGATATAAACCCTTTATATGCCAATGATACAAGAAACTACTATGTGTCAGTATTTGATTTTCCGGATTCTCTTTCTGATCAGGTGATGACAAAATTGCGGGGTTTGGAGAAGCTTAATCAAGAATTTCTGGAAACTGCTGACCCGGAGAAATTTAAAATCAATATTGAAGATCACATAGAGAACAAGGAAAGAGTTAAACGCACCCTGGAAAACAAGATAGATAATGCAGTGCTGCTTACAGAAGACAGGATCAGTAAATACAATGAAAATCTCACAAATATTCAGTTAGAGATAGATAGCTTAAGAAACCAGCAGAAAATCTTCAAGAATCTGGTTAACAATAAACTTGTTTATGTTGCTACAATTTATCAGGATGCATCGCAGCAGGTTACTCTCAGAAGTAGAAGAATGAATATGGTAAAGAATTTCCTTATTTATTTTTTAATATTTTTGATTATCTCAATATTACTTTTGATAATAGGGAATTATTTTTTCCTGATGATATTTAAACTGATGCGGATGCTGGGAATAAAAACATCCCGTTCGTCATCAGGTGGCTACAGTTATGGTGGAAATTCTTATAAAAGCAAGTATTACTATCGGAGACCTAAGAAGGTGAAAAAGATCTACAAAGACGAGAATGGTAATATTATTAAACAGAAAGTGACCAAAGAATAGTATATTTATTATTTTAAGGAGGAATTATGAATTTTACAGACCCTTGGATGATCTGGATAGCCATTGGAGTGATATGCATGATCATAGAAATATTCACTCCCGGGTTCTTATTCCTGAGTTTTGGACTGGGAGCAATAATCACAGGATTAATCACTCTCACGCATATTCCCTTGTGGGCGCAGCTGGTTGTTTTTATTGTGATCTCAATTATTCTATTTCTAAATCTCAGAAAGCTAAGTGTGAAGCTGACAAAAGAAACAATTCCTACAAATGTAGATGCTCTGATGGGAAAGAAAGGATTTGTGACTGAACAGATACCAGAAGCAGGAAAAGGGTATGTGAAAATCGGTGGCGAAACATGGTCGGCAATCAGCCAGGATGAAACAATGATCGAAGTTAACCAAAAAATAGTGGTTAAAAATATTGATGGTAATAAACTAATAGTTAAAATTTTTGAGGAGGAAGCATGACAGTTTTACTAATAATTATTGCTGTATTCGTAATTTTCTTTCTTGCAAAGGGAATAGTAGTTGTGAAGCAGGCTGAAGTGATGGTTCTGGAAAGATTAGGTAAATACAGCCGCTCTTTAGGCCCTGGATTGCATATTATCTGGCCCATTATCGATAAATCAAGAAACATTAACTGGCGCTATGTGCGCACTGACCTTAAAGGCAGAAATTTTGTGGTAACAAAATATGAAAGCAGAATTGATCTGCGCGAAACTGTCTATGATTTCCCACGTCAAAATGTGATCACTGCTGATAATGTGACTATAGAAATTAATGCCGTTCTCTATTTCCAGATCACTGATCCATACAAAGCATTATACGAAGTGCACAACCTGCCAGATGCTATCGAAAAACTCACTCAAACTACTTTACGTAACGTGATTGGTGAACTGGAACTGGATAAAACACTCACCTCTCGTGATACTATTAATACCAAACTTCGCATTATCTTAGATGAAGCAACTGATAAATGGGGTGTAAAGGTTAATCGCGTGGAATTGCAGGATATTAATCCGCCCGATGACATTCGGAATGCCATGGAAAAACAGATGCGGGCAGAAAGAAATAGAAGAGCACGTATTCTGGAAGCCGAAGGTGAAAAAAGATCACAGGTTCTGATAGCTGAAGGTGATAAAGAAGCCAAAATCGCCCGCGCTCAAGGTGAAGCACAATCAAAAATTTTGGTTGCCCAGGCAGAAGCCGAAGCTATCCAAAAGATCATGAACATTGTCCAAACCACAAAGACAGACCCGGCTCAGTATATGTTGGCTATGAAGTATATTAGTGCTTTTAATAACATAGTCCAGAAGAACGATAAGACGGTTGTGGTTCCTTATGAATCATCAGCTATTCTAGGTTCACTGGAAACTATAAAACAACTTTTCAATAAAACAGTAACATAAACTATCAGGGGAAAAAATCCCCAAATTATTTTAAGGAGAAATTGATGTCAGAAATTATTGGCGTATTTGGAAGAGAAATTCTCGATTCCAGAGGCAAACCAACTATCGAAGTAGAGGTATTTCTTGATACGGGTATCGTTGGCAGAGCAGCAGTACCCAGTGGAGCTTCCAAGGGTATTTATGAAGCTCTCGAATTAAGAGATGATGATATGAAAAGATACAACGGATTTGGTGTATTAAAAGCGGTAGATAATGTGAATAATAAGATAGCTCCAGAATTGATTGGTTTTGATGTAACAGAACAGGCTTTGATAGATCATATGATGATCGAGCTTGATGGTACACCAAACAAAAGCAATCTGGGAGCTAATGCTATTTTAGGCGCGTCACTGGCATGTGCACGTGCTGCAGCAGAAGAACTTGAAATACCACTTTATCAGTATATTGGCGGCACAAATGCCAAAATGCTGCCTTGTCCCATGTCAAATGTGATCAATGGTGGATCTCATGCAGATAACAATGTGGATATGCAGGAATATATGATAGCACCCTATGGAGCAAAGAGTTTTGCTGAGGCTATCCAAATGAATTCTGAGATATTCGTGGCTTTAAAAGAAATTCTTAGATCAAAAAAACCACCTCTTTCCACTGGTGTAGGTGATGAAGGCGGGTTTGCTCCTAATTTGAAATCTAATAGAGAACCACTGTTGCTTATGAGAGAAGCTGTAGAAAAAGCTGGTTACAAACCAGGAAAAGATGTATTTTTCACAATGGATCCTGCTGCATCTGAATTTTATGATGATAAAACTGGGCTTTATGAGTTATCTGGAGAAAGAGGAAAGCCAAAGAAAACATCAAAGCAAATGGTCAATTACTATGTGAAGCTTGTGAAAGAATTCCCAGAGATCATTTCTATAGAGGATGGCTTAGCTCAGGACGACTGGGAAGGCTGGAAAGAATTGAATAAAAGGCTTGGTGACAAAATCCAGATAGTGGGTGATGATCTGTTTGTAACTAATACCGAAAGACTTAGTAAAGGTATTCATGCTGAGGCAGCAAATGCAATCCTGATCAAGCTTAATCAGATTGGTACTTTAACGGAAACTCTTGATGCTATTGAACTTGCCCGTGAGAATAAGTATAATGTGGTAATTTCACACAGAAGCGGTGAAACCAGTGATGATTTCATTGCTGACCTGGCTGTTGCCGTTAATGCCGGACAGATAAAAACTGGTTCGCTTTGCCGTTCAGAAAGAATTGCCAAGTATAATAGATTACTGCGCATCGAAGATGAACTGCAGGGTGTAGCTAAATTTGGAAATAAAACATATCTGGGATACTAAGCTATCTCAGGTTGATATTATATCCCTGTCTTTGGACAGGGATATTTTTTCTGGAGGTTATTATGTATAAATTAATAGTGTTGCTGGCTGTTTCGAGTCTGCTGTTTGCCTGTTCCAGTGATGGAAAATTAAAGGTGATTAACCGCACCGGTCATGAGATATATTTTAATGTCAAAGGTAATGATTACACTATTGAAGGCAGCTCAGATGTCACTCAACCAAATTCTAAATCAGTTTCTCTTGATGCCGGTTCTGATTTTATAAACACTCCCTCAAAAACCTATCTTCTGGAAATCGATGGTGAAACTTTTGCTATTTATAATGAAGAACAGCAAACAACTGTCCCGAGCACAGAGGTCACGATCAATGGTGGTGAAACTACCAATGTATATTGTGATCCCAATTATGCCTGCTTAAGGATTTATAATAACAATGAACAGGACGTTATAGCTGCATATTACACAAAAAGTTATCAGGGTATTCAAATTCCGATTTCTGAAGCTGAAAATATTAGTCCAGGTGATTCAATATATAAGCGTCTGCAATATTCTCTGGAAATAGCTGAAGAGCCTGAGGACATATTTTATTATACTTTCCGGGTAGTTATGCAGGACAGTACAAATTATTATTATGGAAACTCAAATACTATCCTATATCTTGATGATCTATATGAGATAAATATTGAATAGGGAATACGTCAGAGTTTAAGATTCTTCATGGTGCGTTCATTTTCACGTTTAATGGTCTTTTCCTGCATCACTTCACGCTTATCGTAGAGTCTTTTTCCTTTCGCCAGACACAAGGTGAGTTTTACTTTTCCCATGCCGTTTATATACAGGTTCTTAGGTATCAAGGTCATCCCCAGTTCATCTATTTTTGTTCGCAGTTTATTTATCTCTCTACGGTTAAGCAGCAGCTTACGTTTGCGTTCCGGGTCATGATTAGCGTATCCTCCATGTGAATAGGGACTGATGTGCAGATTATACAGCCACACCTCTCCATCATCAATTGCAGCATAGCAATCCTTAAAACTTAGTTTGCCTTCCCGCAAAGACTTGATCTCTGTTCCCATTAGTACTATTCCAGCTTCGATTTCCTGCACAAAGTAATAATTATGTGCTGCCTTGCGATTCTTAAATTCCTTTATTCTGATATCCTGTTTTTCTGCCACGCTAATTTCCTCTACAATATATTCTCAACCACTAAGAACTCAAATATAGTTAAAAATGTAAAGGAAACAATTTTCTGTCACCCACCAAAAATGCAACATTCTCTCTAAATCATTGTGATATATAACTTTCACATATATCCTGGTCAGTAGCCAGAACAACAAAGCACGTACTCACATTTTAATGTCACTACGTGCTTTGTTGTTTTTCCTTAATACCAGATCAATGCAAGGGGTAAAAGGTAGAAACTTGGAATTTAGTGAGTAAGGTTGACACAAATGACTAGGGAAGAAGTTTTTGTAACAGGTTACCGGTGAGTCCCTGTCAGGGAGATTTACCGGCTATTGGTGCTTAGTTAAAAATCAGGAGAAGTTAATGCAATATTATGATCTGATCAAGCATGATCTGGATAAATCAGCCTTTTTTAGGAATTTTGGGAGTATCCTGCAGGAAGATGTGCGAGGCAATCTGTTTCATCATTTGAACCGGACAGTGAAAGCACTGCTACTTAGCAGAGCGTATTTTGAGACAGGCAAAAATATCATATTAGTGTGCGCAGATGACAAACTTGCAGAAGATTTTATGGATGATCTGCAACTATTAGCAGGAAAAGAAAATGTGTATATGCTGCCTGATTACGAAACGCTTGCTTACGAGCAACGCTCTCCGCATTATACAATCCGGGCTGAGCGTATTCGCACCTTAAGCAGAGCATTTACTGCTGCTCCGGCAATTTATACGGTATCAATCCGGTCATTATTGCGTAAGATCGTGCCGGCAGAAGTATTTTCTCGTTATGTGATAAAGTTGAAGATATTGGAGACCAAAAATCCTGATCATTTAATATCCGAGCTGGTGGGAATGGGATATAAAAATGAATTTCAGGTGACCAAAGTGGGGCAATTAGCACGCCGGGGAGGTATCATTGATATATTCAGTCCTAATTTACCCAATCCGGTCAGGATAGAATATTTTGGTAATGAGATAGAATCCATGCGATATTTCAGTATTAGCAGCCAGCGCTCAATTGGTAAGGAGATAGAAGAAATAACTCTGATCCCTTCACGGGAATTTTCACTTCATGATATCAGTGCCAGTGACAGGCTTTGGGAACGGATCCACGAGCAAGGGTTTTATGAGGGGATTGAGCAGGACATAAGTCTTTTACTAAAGAAAACGAGTGGATTTGCTGATTATTTTTCTGAGGAATCAACCATATTTTTCTGGGACGAATATCAGTTTTTCAGTGCAACATATCGTGAGATCCAGGATGAAACTCAGCAGTTATATTTGAAGGCCAGGGAAAAAAAACATCAGGATGAATTGCCTGAGCCTGAGGATCTGTTTTACAGCAGAAGCTATATTCAGCGATTATTCCAAAGGTTTTCACACTATTTTTTAAGTAACAGTTATCAGGAATTCAAGCGGATAAATATCCAGGTGGAAGTGCCTGTATCCAGCCAAATAAGTCAGCAGGGAAATCTGGAAAGTCTGGAGCAGGAATTAATTGAGAAACTTGATGAAGGTTACCGGATAATAATTCAAAGTGATAATAAAAGCCAGAGCAAGCGGATGAGTGATCTTCTTGATAATCTGGAAGGCAAGCTTCATTTTCAGATAGGGGTATTTCAGAAGGGATTTATCCTGCCTGATGCCAGGCTGGCGATATATACCGATCATGAGATATTTGCGCGTTACCGACAGCGCACCAGAAGTGCAAGATTCAATCGAGAGCAGGCTCTGGTGGATTATGAAGCCTTAAAGCCAGGGGATTATATAGTTCATATTGATTATGGGGTAGGGATATATAAAGGATTACGCAAGATGCCCTCTGGGGGATCGACCATTGATTGCCTGACGATCGGCTATGCTGAAAATGATGTTGTATATGTGCCTACATTTCAATTGAACCGGGTATCCAAGTTCGTAGGAGAAGAAGGCTCCACACCCACTATCCATAAACTGGGTGGCAAGATGTGGGAGCTGGCAAAGAAACGGGCAAAGAAGCATATTGAGCTACTGGCAGAAGATCTTATCCAGCTTTATGCAGAAAGGCAGGTCAGAAAGGGCATCAGTTTTGATAAAGACAGCGTCTGGCAGCAGGAAATGGAGGATTCATTTATCTATGAGATCACGCCGGATCAATTGCAGTCCACGAATGAGATCAAGCGAGATATGGAAAAAGATAAACCTATGGAGCGTCTTCTGTGTGGAGATGTGGGATACGGTAAGACGGAAGTGGCAATACGTGCTTCATTTAAAGCAGTGATGAGCGGATATCAGGTGGCAATTCTGGCACCTACAACCCTGCTGGTGGAACAGCATTATAATACTTTCAAGGAAAGACTGGCACAGTATCCCATGCGAATAACCATGTTAAGCAGATTTCGCAGTAAAGCTATGATAGGCAAGGATCTGGTTGATATTTATGAGGGTAAAATAGATATCGTGATCGGGACGCACAGGTTACTTTCGAAGGATATCAGATTCAAAAAACTGGGTCTTTTGATAATCGATGAAGAGCACAGATTTGGAGTACGGCATAAGGAAAAGCTGCGTCAATTAAAATCAGATGTGGATACGCTTTATATGAGTGCCACACCAATCCCGCGAACTTTGAGCATGTCACTCAGTAAGCTGAAAGAGATGTCATTAATTCGCACATCTCCCAAAGCACGGCTTCCCATTAGGACAGTGGTGGTTCCCTTTGATGAGGAAGTTATCAAAGATGCCTTAAACCGTGAGATAGATCGTGGTGGTCAGATATTTTTTGTCCATAATCGAGTGCAGACAATTGACAGCATGGCAGAGAAACTGCGAAATCTTTTGCCTCATGTAAGTTTTGGGATAGGCCATGGGCAGATGCCGGAAAAGCAGCTAGAAGCTATAATGCTTGATTTTTCGGAGCATAAATTTGATGTTCTATTGGCATCGACGATCATTGAATCAGGGCTTGATATTCCCAACGTAAATACCATAATCGTGAATCGGGCGGATACTTTCGGACTGGCACAGCTTTATCAGATACGTGGTAGAGTGGGCAGGAGCAATCGCCGGGCTTATGCCTATTTGATCATTCCCAGCAGGATGACAGATATTGCGCGGAAAAGACTGGAAACCCTTACAGAATATGAATCTCTGGGTAGTGGTTATCAGATAGCAATGAAGGATCTGGAGATCAGAGGTGCAGGGGCAATGCTGGGTACTAAGCAAAGCGGAGCGATCAATTCTATAGGCTTTAATTATTATAATCGATTACTGGAAAACGCGGTTGAGAGTATTTCACAGGGAAAAGGGAAGATCGAATGGGAAGAAGAAGAATTAGAGGAAAAGCAAGATATTTCTGTTACAGAAGATTTTTATCTGCCCAAGGAATATATCGAAGATGAGCAGGTGCGTCTGGATATTTACCGGAGAATAAATGCTTTCAACTCCAAAGAAGAATTTGAAGAATTACCAGGTGAATTGAGGGACAGGTTTGGTGAGGTACCCGAGGTAGTGCAAAGAGCATTGGATTTTTATCTGCTTCGCTGGAAGGTTTCGCAAACCCGCTTAAAGAAATGCAAGATAAAAAGCAATATGATTGAGCTGGAATTTCCGGCAAATAATCTGCCCGGAAGAGAGTTGCTTACCAGGTTGATAAGCAAGGTGAACTATCCAGTCAAGTTTGAGACGATACATGATCTTAAGATAACTTTTGATTTGAGTAAAAGTAACAAAAACGTGCTGGATGTTGCTTCAGAAATAGTTAGTTTCTTTAGCTGAGTTTTCGGAAGTCAAATAGTCTGATAATCTGTTAAGATGATATTCTGTAAAAGATTAGTTTTAAAGTGTTTGACAAGATATGGGGTTAATAGTTTCTATCCCTGTAATTTTGACATCAGATCGATGTTAAACAGAATGTTAAAAAAAGATATTAAATAGCAGTTATGCATTTGAGATTGCATGATCTCAACCACGTGTCCGTGGTAAAGCAGAAAATTTTGTCATAAAGGATAAAGACAGGTAAATATGAAAAATAAAGGCAGTATTATATTAATACTAATTATAATATTTAGTTTAAGTGCCCAGCTTCCCACTGATTTTTCAGCAAAAATGATGATCAAGGTATCCATTGTGGGTGCTGTGGGAAACCCGGGAGTATATACTCTGGAAGCGGGTAGCCGATTATCAGAAGCAATTCAATTATCAGAAGAAAGTAATATTGAGATGAATTCACTTTTGGCAAAGCAGAAGCTGCCAGAGCAGGAAAGTGAACTTGAAGTGAAGAAAGAATATTCTTTGCGTCACATTGAACTGCGCAGGAAAGATGAAGTGATCAATATTGATCTGGAGAAATATTTTACTTTGGGAGACCTGATAAATAATCCTCAATTAAAAGATGAAGACCTGATCTATATTCCCGCAGCTACGAAAAATCTGAGTATTACTGGAGCGGTAAATGCTGAAGGAGATTTTGAACTGGCTTCAGGAGACAGAATTTCAGATCTGATCGCGTTGGCACTGGGTTTGAATGAATCTGCAAGGTTAGATAGTGCCAGTCTGGTGCGACTGGATTATCAAACAGGAGATATTACTGAGTTTACTTTTTCTCCAGCAGTGATATTTGCTGATGAAAGCAGCAGAGAAAATATGCTGCTGCAAAGTGGAGACAGGCTCTATATTCGCAGTATGCAGGATTATGAAAGCAAATTCAGTGTAGAAGTAGCAGGTAAGGCCATTCATCCCGGAGAATATGCCATAGAACCTGGCAAAACTGCATTGTATGAGATATTGAAGAAAGCCGGTGGAGCGAACCGCCTGGGTAGTCTTAAATATGCTTATTTACAGCGGATTTCCGAGCGTGACACGACCATAATCTATGATCCGGAATATAAACGGTTGATGGATAGGAGTTTACTGGAACTAAGTAGAATGGAAATAGAATATTTAAAATTTAAGAATCGAGAACTGTCAGGAAAAATCGTAGTAGATTTTACTCAGCAGTGGCAATCAGAAGGCAGTGGGGAGGGAATTTATCTTCAGGATAATGATTATATCTATATACCGGAGTCAATAACAACAGTGGAAGTAAGTGGTGCTGTGCTCTATCCGGGAGCATATAAATGGGAATCCGGAAAGAATTATGAATATTATATTGCTTTGGCTGGAGGTTATACAAATCGGGCGAAGAAAAGTCAAACCCGTTTGATATTGGCAGAATCAGGTGCCTGGCTGAAGAAGGATAAAGAGCAGGCTATAGAGCAGGGAGATAAGATTTTTGTTCCGGAAAAAGATGAAAAAGAATTGTGGGAGATATCTAAAGAAGCTTTGAGCATAATGGCACAACTGGCAACAGTAGTACTTGCCGTTATCAATATATATACAAATTAATCTGATCAGGAGAAAATATGAAGATATTAATAACCGGCGGGTCTGGTTTTATCGGTTCACATTTGGTGGAAAAGCTATTAAAGCGAGGACATGAAGTATCAGTGATTGATAATTTATCAACTGGTAAGTTTTCTAATATTAAACCATTTTTGAAGAATCAGCGGTTTTCATACACGATTGATTCTATCTTGAACCGAAAGGTTTTAAAGAAATTGATCGAAGAAAATGATCAAATATACCATATGGCAGCAGCCGTGGGAGTGAAGTATATCATCGATAATCCGCTTCAGTCATTGAAGGTGAATATCACGGGTACGGACAATGTGCTGGAATTCGCCAATGAATACAAACGGAAATTATTGATTGCTTCCACCTCAGAGATTTATGGAAAGAGTGATCAGATTCCTTTCAAAGAAAATGCTGACCGCTTTTTAGGTTCTACTCATATATCCAGATGGAGTTATTCTTCATCTAAGGCAATAGATGAATTTCTGGCACTGGCATATTTTCGTGAAAAAAGACTGCCGATCGTGATAGTTCGCTGCTTTAATACAGTGGGACCCAGACAGACCGGTCAATATGGGATGGTAATACCCAAGTTCGTGAAAAGCGCACTTCTTAACCACCCGATCACAATATTTGGCGATGGAAAACAAAGTCGCTGTTTCTGCGATGTGGATGATGTTACGGAAGGAATGATAACCTTGATGGATACCAAGGAAGCTGAGGGAGAAATTTATAATATTGGCAATGATGAGAGTATATCAATTGAGGAACTGGCGCACATTATCAAAGAAATGACGCACAGTAAATCCAAGATAGAATACATTAATTATGAAGATGCTTATGAAGAAGGTTTTGAGGATATGAGACGCAGAGTTCCTGACCTTACAAAGATTAAGAATCTGATTGATTATCAGACAAAACATGATCTCAAAAATATATTAACCAGAATTATAGATTATTTTGAAAAATAAACAGGTGTAAAATGAAAGTTCCTCTTTTAGATCTTAATGCACAGTATGATGATATACTGGATGAGATAAAAATAGCTGTTGAAAAGGTTTTTGCCAGTCACAGATATATCCTGGGACCAGAAGTTGCTGAGATTGAAGCTGCTATTGCCCAATATTGTCAGGTTAATAGAGCGATTGGCTGTGCTTCTGGCACAGATGCTCTGGTGCTGGCACTTAAGGCGATTGATATTCAACCTGAAGATGAAGTAATAACTACTCCATTTACCTTTTTTGCCACTGCCGGTTCAATTCATCGGGTTGATGGTAAACCGGTATTTGTAGATATTGATCCCAGAACTTTTAATATTGATCCCGAAAAGATAGAAGCAGCGATCACAGATAAAACCCGGGCAATTATTCCGGTTCATCTATTTGGTCAAACCTGTGAAATGGATAAGATTAAAAAGATAGCAGATAAATATGATTTGAAGATAATTGAAGATACTGCTCAGGCTATTGGAGCAAAATTTCAGGGTAAACCGGCTGGTTATTTTGGTGATATAGCGACCCTGTCATTTTTCCCCAGTAAAAACCTGGGAGCAATGGGAGATGCCGGTATGTGCATTACTGATGATGATGAACTGGCAGAAATAATTACTATGCTGCGTACCCATGGTGAACATCCTAAATATATTCATAAATGGGTGGGATTGAATAGCAGGTTAGATACTTTGCAGGCAGCAGTATTACTGGTGAAATTGCCCTATCTGGAAAAATGGACAAAAGAACGCCAGGAAAATGCGCAATATTATTATGAGAATATGGCTGATATCAAAGGCATTGAGCTGCCATATATTCATCCAGATGCTGAATCTATTTTCAATCAGTATACACTAAAAGCTGAACGTCGGGATGAGCTTATGGAATTTTTGCGTAAGAATGATGTGGGCTGCAATATTTATTATCCCAAATCATTGCATCTGCAGGAGTGCTTTGCTTATCTTAACCATAAGAAAGGTGATTTTCCAGTGAGTGAAGCCGTCACTGAGCAGGTGATTTCTCTACCTATTTATTCTGAGCTGAGCAGAGAGCAGCAGGATTATGTTATCAGCAAGGTCAGAGAATTTTATCACAGGAGTTAAATTATGAACTGTATAGTATGTATAAAGCAGGTACCAGATACTACAGAGATCAGGATTGATCCAGTAACTAATACTTTGATCCGAGAGGGAGTGGAGAGTATTATCAATCCATTTGATCTGTATGCTATTGAAGCAGCAGTGAGAATCAAGGAGAAATTTGGCGGAAAAGTTACTGCTCTCAGTATGGGTCCTCCCCAGGTGGAAAAGGCATTAAGAGATGCTGTGGCATTAGGTGTGGATGAAATCATTCTTCTGAGTGACCGTAAATTTGCCGGTGCTGATAGCTGGGCAACTTCACACACACTTTCTGAGGCAATAAAAAAGATTGGTGACTTCGATCTTATCTTTTTTGGCCAGCAGGCGATTGATGGTGACACGGGACAGGTAGGACCTGGAGTTGCTGCTTTTCTTGATCTGCCTCAGGTATGCTTTGTGAAAGAGATTAAAGAGATTTCAGAAGAAAGCGTTACTCTTCACAGATTAATGGAAGAGGGTTTCGATGTGGTCAAGTCACCTCTGCCAGCAGTGTTTTCGGTTGTAAAAGACCTGAATATTCCCAGATTGCCATCCTTACGGGGAAAACGGCAGGCGAAGAAAGCAGAACTAACTATCTGGAATGCCGATGATCTGGCATTAGATGAAAAGGAAATTGGCTTGAATGGTTCTCCCACTCAGGTAGTGAAGATATTTTCACCCAAACTGGAAAAAGAAGTGGAAAAACTGGAAGGATTAACTGCTGAGGATGCTGCTAATAAAGTATATGACCGATTGAAAGAATTAGGGAAATAAATTGCATGATACACAATATTAATCCTGTGATCTTAGATTTAGGGATGGTACAAATCCGCTGGTACGGTTTCTTTTATCTACTCAGTTTTGTCTTAGGATATATACTGCTGAAAAAGAATTTAAAATATCGAAATATAAATCTTAAGTCAGAAGATTACGAAACATTCATTTTTAATCTCTGCCTGGGTGTGATCATTGGTGGCAGGCTGGGTTATATTTTATTTTATAATCTGGGATTCTATCTGGAAAATCCACTCAAGCTCCTGGCTGTCTGGGAAGGTGGTATGAGCTTCCATGGTGGAGCTTTAGGAGTTATCTTTGTAGGCTGGAGATTTTGCAAAAAGCATGCTGTAAGTTTCTGGCAGGTGGCAGATGCTACTGCTCCCATTGGCACTATAGGGCTTGCTCTAGGCAGGCTGGGAAATTTTATTAATGGTGAATTGTATGGCAAGGTTACTGACCTGCCCTGGGGAATTATCTTTCCTGGAGGTGGTGATCAGCCTCGGCATCCCACCCAGCTATATGAGATGCTTTTTGAAGGGGTAATTCTCATTATTATTACGCAGACTATATTAGTAAAATCCCGTAGAAATGGACTGGTTTTCTGGAGTTGGCTGCTGGGATATGGGATTTTCCGTTTTCTCATTGAATTTATCAGGATTCCTGATGAACAGCTTGGTTATATTTGGGGATTCACAACTATGGGACAAATTTTAAGTACATTTATGATCCTGGCAGGTCTGGCTGGCATTCTATTTCATAAACCGGACAGGAAATGCGTTACAAGTCAATAATACTTCTGGGTATATTAATACTCCTGTTTTGCAGTTGTTCCATATTCAATGTAGATACTAATGCACAGAAACAGAAGCTTTTCTCAGAAATTGAACTTTGGCAGGATTTCAGAATTGATGGTATCATTAAGCTATATATAGCGGAATTTAATCTGATCAAAGATGTAACAATAATCAAAGATTCCACTATGCTTAAGATGACTTTATATGACACTGGGCTTTTTGGATTTTCACCCCAGCCTTTTGCTAGTTTGACAATTGCAGACAGCATCAATATAAATATCCCTTCCATAGAAGACCCTATGCAATTAGCTCAGATAAAAACAATGATCACTGGTTTAACTGTTTTCCAGGACGGTTTTTTTGAAGAGCAGGGGATAAGAGAGAACCTGGTGGAAATCATCAGAACCCGAAAATATGAAACTGCAGATCGGACTCTGAAATTCAACAGAAATATGCAACTGGAAGATATAATATTAAAAGACAGTCAGATTAAATTGAAAATTAAGCGGGAATTCTCTTTGCATCCTGAAGCAATAGAGATATATTATCAAAATAAAATATCAATTATGATAGAAATTGATAAATTTATCAATAATGAATAGGAGTATATTATGATAGAGCGCTATTCAAGACCGGAAATGAGCAGGATATGGGAATTGAAAAATCGTTATCAGTGTATGCTGGATGTGGAACTGGCTGCCTGCCGTGCTATGAATGAGACCGGTATTATCCCCGATGAAGATCTGGAAAATATCCTGGAAAATGCAGATTTTAACGAGGAACGAATTGATGAGATAGAAAAGGTTACCAAGCATGATGTGATCGCTTTCCTCACATGCGTGGCAGAATATGTGGGACCTTCTTCACGCTGGATACATTATGGCATGACCTCTTCTGATGTGCTGGATACTGCCACATCTCTGCAACTGCTTCAAGCTGGCGGCATCATTGAGCGGGACTTAATGAAACTTTCAGAAGAATTGAAATTGAGAGCAGAAGAATATCAAAACACGCTTTGCATTGGCAGATCACATGGTATTCATGCTGAGCCCACCTCTTTCGGTCTTAAATTTGCTCTCTGGTATGATGAAATGCAGCGTAACCTGCGCAGACTGGAAACTGCCATTGAAAGTATTTCAGTGGGACAGATTTCCGGTGCTGTGGGAAATTATGCCCATCTTTCACCTGAAATAGAGCTGCTTACCTGCGAATATCTTGATCTGACACCGGTAAATGTATCCACTCAGGTGATCCAGCGGGATAGAATTGCTGAATTTCTTTACGCTCTGGCAGCCATAGGTTCCACAATTGAAAAAATATCGGTAGAGATCAGGCATTTGCAGCGTACTGAAGTGAGAGAAGTGGAAGAAAATTTCAGCAGTGGACAAAAAGGTTCTTCAGCAATGCCCCATAAAAGAAATCCTATCACAACAGAGCAAATGACTGGTATGTCGCGGTTATTACGTTCCTATGCCCACACAGCTATGGAAAATAATACACTCTGGCATGAACGTGATATCAGCCATTCTTCCGTGGAGCGCATTATTTTACCTGATGCCACTATAATGGTTAATTATATGCTCAATAAAATGATCACGCTTATCGAAAACCTGCTTGTTTATCCTGAAAATATGATGAAGAATCTTAAGCTCACTAATGGACTGGTATTTTCTCAGGTTTTACTCCTGGAACTGGCAAAAACTGGTATTTCACGCGAAGAATCTTATGCTATAGTACAGAAAAATGCCATGCAAAGCTGGAAAACCGGAGAACAATTTATTGATCTGGTAATGGTTGATGAACAGATAAAGGAATATTTGAGCGATAAGGAGATCAAAGATATCTTCAGCTATGGCCGTTATCTGAAAAATGTAGAATTTATCTACAAAAGGGTATTTAAATAATGAACGAAAAACAAAAACAGGTCATTTATGAAATCCGCAAGGAAAAATTGAAAGCACGTATGCCGTTGGTAATATTGATAATAATCTCTTTCCTCATTTATAATTTCTGGATTCCTATGGAAATAATCAAATGGCTGGCAGTTGCCATTCTACTTTTCTATTTGGGAGTGGGATTTTATTATCAAAAGAAACTCAGAAAAGAGCTTGATCAGATTGCTGAAAATGAAAAGGAAGAAACCCAGACTATAGATCAGAATTAGAGATATAACTAACCATGTTCCTGAAAGCTTTGTTTGATCTTATTTTCCCTGAAATCTGCTTTTGTTGCGGAGACAGGATCGAGTATCAGCCAGCAGGAGATTTTGAAGACGAAAGAAAACAAAAATTGTGGGAGATCAATCGCTATTTATGCCCTGCCTGCCTTGAACATCTGGTGGTCCTCTCTGATGATATCTGCCCCAAATGCGGTAACCCAATTCTACCATCTGGCTGTCCTCACTGCACTAAAACAAAATTTCTCTTTAATGCTGCCCGTTCAGTTTTTCTCTTTGATGACCGCACCAGAAGATTGATCCATGGATTAAAATACTACCGTTTCCGCAAAGTTGCTCCCGTTCTGGCTGCCTATGCCAGTCTCTATCTGGAAAATCACTGGCAGTGGCCAAAGCCTGATATCCTAATCCCGGTACCTCTTCATAAAGTGAAATTTCGCGAAAGAGGCTTTAATCAAAGTGCTGAAATCGGACGCTGGCTGGCAAAATTTTCAGGTCTGGAGTATCATGAAGATATCATTACCAGAAATCGTTATACCAGAACACAAACCAGCTTAGGGAGATCTGAACGGCTTAAAAATGTAAAAAATGCCTTCACAATCTCAAATTACCAGTCTCTTAAAAATAAAACCATACTTTTGCTGGATGATGTATTTACTACTGGAGCCACCTGTAACAGCATAGCCCATATATTAAAAAAGCATGGAGTTAGACAAGTCTTTGTCTTGACAATAGCAAGACCATCACAAATCTTTACTTGATTGAAAATAATGTATTAAGGTGGTAGATATTGGAACAAAAATCAAGCGGACTCATACTTGATATCAGCCGCGAAAGGGCTTTAGTACTCATTGATAAAGCTGCTCACTTTATCGCTGAACGCAGGCTGTCCCCCGCTGCTTTGATGACCATTGAATCATTGCGCCCCCTTAATTTCATTGGCAGCCAGATCATGTATATGATCATGCCTTTTGCAGAACTTTTTTTCAATCCCCGCCAATATCAGGAATTTGCTGCCATGATGGAAAATGATGAATATATTAAAATTCTGCTGGAGCGCATTGATGAGGTTGATACGGAAATCTGGCGGGAAGAAAGAAAAATTAAACAGATTAAGAGAAAAGTAAGAAAAGAGAAACAAAAAGAATTTTTCAATAAAATATTTAAGAAATAAACGGAGGAATATATGGCTCAAGAGTTAAGGCGTATTATTGCTACTGATTGCGGTAGTACGACCACAAAAGCAATACTGATTGAGTATATTGACGGAGAATACCGGCAAACTGTACGTGGTGAAGCTCCCACTACTGTGGAGGCACCTCTCAACGATGTTACTAGAGGTGTGATCAATGCAGTAACTGAATTGCAGGAACTTGCCAGATTGAAGTATGATAATCCCAATATACTGCTTACGAATGGAGAAACTTTGATTGTACCCAGGGAAGGTGATAATGGAGCTGATGCTTATGTGTCTACTTCATCAGCCGGTGGGGGACTGCAGATGTTGGTTACAGGAGCAGTCAAGAAAATGTCCGCAGAAAGTGCTGAGCGTGCTGCTTTGGGTGCCGGTGCCATTGTTATGGATACGATCGCTATTGACGACGGGCGAGCTAATTATGAGAAAATTGAGTGTATAAGGCAATTACGGCCCGATATGATTCTCATGGCAGGCGGAATTGATACGGGTACCCTAAAGCATCCTGCTGAAATGGCGGAGTTGGTGGGAGCTGCTGATCCTAAACCGCGTTTGGGTTCCAGTTATAAACTCCCGGTTATCTATGCCGGTAATACTGATGCCAGGGGCATTATACGTGAAATTCTGGAACAAAAGGTGGACCTGATCATTACTGACAATTTACGCCCCACTATGGAACGCGAAAATCTGAGTCCCGCAAGAGATAAGATCCATGACCTTTTTATGGAGCACGTTATGAAACAGGCTCCCGGCTATAACAAATTGATGGAATGGACGATTGGTCCCGTCAATGGGAAACTGGAGAATATCCCGATCATGCCTACTCCCGCTGCTGTGGGAAATATTATGCAAACTATTGCCCGTAACTATAAAATCGAGGTTGTAGGGGTCGATATTGGTGGCGCTACTACTGATGTATTTTCCGTATTCACTGATGAGAACATCTTTAATAGAACCGTTTCTGCCAATCTGGGTCTGAGCTATAGTATCTCAAATGTGCTGGCTACTGCCGGTATCAAAAATATTATGCGCTGGGTTCCTTTTGATATTGATGAATCCGAAGTTCGGAATATGATCAAAAATAAAATGATCCGTCCTACAACTATTCCTCAAAAACTGGAAGAACTTGTTCTGGAACAGGCTATTGCCAAAGAAGCACTTAAATATGCCTTCATCCAGCACAAGGAATTCGCCGTCTCTCTTAAGGGCGCTCAACGTCAGCGTGGTATTGATGAAGCATTCTCACAAAGTACTTCTGGTGAAACTATTGTAAACATGATGTCCCTTGATCTGCTCGTTGGCTCTGGTGGAGTGCTTTCTCATGCTCCCCGCAGGCATCAGGGTGTGATGATGATGATCG
The DNA here is from genome assembly GCA_030765845.1 of Candidatus Stygibacter australis. NCBI lineage: Bacteria > Pseudomonadati > Candidatus Cloacimonadota > Cloacimonadia (SeqCode) > Cloacimonadales (SeqCode) > Candidatus Stygibacter > Candidatus Stygibacter australis. The sequence continues at coordinate 12,066 of JAVCDJ010000042.1, read as the reverse complement.
ATGCTTTCCTGCCGGAAGGGATCACTCGTCTCGCTGTGGATAGTATCTTTATGATGCCTCATCTTGGTGTATTGGCTGAAATATCTGAAAAAGCAGCTACAGAAGTTTTTGAAAAGGATTGTATCGTTTACCTGGGTACCTGCGTGGCACCTGTGGGTAGGGGCAAATATGGAAAAACAGCACTTTCTGCTGAGATCACTCTTCCAGACGGCTCCACATTCAAGGAAGATATCCCATTTGGTGAATTGAGATTATTGAAATGTGGCGTGGGAGAAAAGGCAAAAGCTGTTCTCAAACCATCTCAAGGTCTTGATCTTGGCGAAGGTAAAAATCAGGAAATTACTACTGAATTACATGGTGGCGTTGTGGGTATTGTGCTGGATACCAGAGGAAGAAGACCATTTGATCTTCCAGAAAATACTGAAGAACGCGTTAGATTATTAAAAAAATGGATGCGGGAACTGAATGCTTATCCCGAATCTATCTTAAATTAGGAGGTAAAAAATGGCTCAAGCTTATTCCGCTGGTTTAACTGTTACAGAAAGCATAACCCTGCGTAAAGAACGCATACTTCCTCTTAAAGGACAGGTTCTGGTCAAAAAAGGTGATAAGGTGAAAGCTCAAGACCTGGTGGCTCAAACGCTGCTGCCCGGTAAAGTGATGCCTTTCAACCTGGCAAACCAACTCGGTGTACCTGCTGACCAGGTAAAAAACTACTTGAAAGTTACTGCAGGTGATAATATCACTAAAGGTGATATTATTGCTCAGACAAACGGCTTTATGGGTATGTTTAAAACTACTATCAAATCACCGCTTACGGGTGAAATTGAAAATATTTCTAATCTTACTGGACAGATGCTGCTGCGTGAACCACGTATTCCCGTTCAGGTGAAAGCCTTCATCGATGGCATTATAGTGGAAGTTGTGCCAGAAGAAGGTGTGATCATCGAAAACCGCTCTGCTTACGTGCAGGGTATTTTTGGTATTGGTGGTGAAACCTATGGACAGATCAAAGTACTGGTAAAAAATCCTCAGGATACTATTGATAAAAAAGACTTGGATGAAAGCTGCAAAGGCAAAATTTGCGTCTGTGGTGCCATGGTGGATTATGATACTATCATCAAGGCTCAGGAAGTTGGCGTTAGTGCTCTCATCACGGGTGGTATTGATGATAATGATCTTAAGAAACTCCTCGGTTATAATATTGGTGTTGCTATCACGGGAAATGAGAAGATTGGTCTTTCCATTATCTGTACTGAAGGTTTTGGCAATATTAAAATGGCTGAAAACACCTTCTCTCTTCTTAAGAAATTTGATGGGCATGAAGCCTCCTGCCATGGTATGACCCAGATCAGAGCCGGAGTGATGAGACCAGAGATAATCATTCCTCTGGTATTCTCCGAAAAAGATCTCGTTCTGGAAGAACCAAAATCTTCTACCTTAGAGATTGGCTCTCGTATCCGTATCATCCGCCAACCAAATTTTGGCGAAATCGGTAAGATAACTGCCCTGCCCGAAGAACTCACAAAAGTGGAATCTGAAACCCTTGTCCGCATCCTGGAAGCAGAACTCGATAATGGCAAGAAGATCAGTATTCCGCGCGCCAACGTGGAAGTGATACAGGAATAATTAATTGTTTTTGATCAGGTAATTGAATTTTCACTTTCAATTACTGCAGATAAACCAAAAGGCAGCTTGTATTCAAAAGCTGCCTTTGCTTTTACACTCATTATATTATATGCTATTAACAAACATTTCCCCTGACTCCCTTTCTGCTAATTCACCACTTCCACTTCTTTAACACATTTCTTCCATTTCCCAGAGTAATCTTTCTTGAAGATGTGAAAGTGGAAGAAGTCAATTATTGTAGGAATCAGCTTGGACAGTGTAGTATTAAAATGAGATTCTCCAGCAAAGCACAATTTACTTGACAAGAAGATTAAGAGAGGAAATAAAATATTCGAATAGTATTTTTGGCATACTAATTAGGTGGTTATTATGAATATAGTTTCAATGCACATATTACCAAATGAAAGATTATAAATAGAAAATTACTTTGCTGAGAATTTATGGATGGGTGGTAAACCCTTGCAATCGATGATCTTTGTCACTCAGAATTTTCTAAAGCAAAAATATTTTTTCGCTTTATAAATACTGCTTCTTTCCGGGATTATTTCTGTATTGTCAGGATGGCAATAGACGTGGGGTTGCCTAATGCGAATGTTTAGACATTCGCAATGTGTCGGCGAGTTCCAGATTGTACTGTCTTGGCCATAATTAAAAAATAGTGATTAAAACTCAAGGAGGTGAGTTAGATGGAAGACAAGTTACTAAAAAAGGAAATTGCTGAAACTATTGATTTTTTTGATCATCATGATTTGACTGATGCTAGAAGTATAATCACACAAATAAAAAAATCAAAAGCACTCAGCAATCTAGGTTTGGCAATTGCAATAACCATTATTGGTCCGATTTTATTTATCTATGGTTGTGCAGATGTATTTGGCAATGCCATACTTCCATATGGTATTATATCCCTGATAGGTGGTATAGTTATGATTTTATTGGGAATTGCATTAATTTTATCAAGTTCATCACGAGCGCTAAGAGCATCTGAGTTTTTTTTCGCTAATGATATCGAGAAGCTATGTGAAAAATATTACAAAAATGTTTTTTGCAGTAAGACAACAGATATGACAAGTAAAGATGATCAAATTATTGATGTTTGCCAATATATAGTTCCACATGTACTACAAAAGTATAAAAAAAAGAGATGGCAATATTTGTTAAATGAAAAGAAAAAGGGACAATTTTCCACATCTGTGGAATGTTCAATTTGTCAAAGAAAATCTGATATTGCCAATAGTTTCTATGGCTCTATACCAAATTCCCAAATTTTAAACCGTAAACCTTTGCCCGAAGAGACAAAAAATCTTATTAATAATTTGTATTTTAAATGTGAAATCTGTGGGAGCGTATTCTGTTATACATGCCTTTTATCAAATAGTATTCCTGCTCATAAGCAATATATTTGTCCAGAATGTGGGAATGCCAGAAAGGGTTGGGACGGATTATCTGATAGATGGAATAATTTACGACAAAAATTAGTGAAAGAAGATACCAATTTTACAATTAGTTCAATAAATATTGAAACGTATCCTGGTTATGATAAGCATTTTACTGATTTGAAAATTCATATTAAGGGGTCACCTTTTAATAGCATTACATTTTATAATATTGCTTATAATCTTGAAAATAAGATGTTTTTATTAACTCCAGAGCCTATCGTAGAGTGATTAGGTTAAAGAGCAAAACCTGGTGGCTCAAACGCTGCTGCGTGAACCACGCATTCCCATTCAGGTGAAAGCATTTATCGATGGCATTGTGGTGGAAGAACCAGGGTCATCTACTTAAGAGATCAGCTCTAGTATTCGCATCATCAGCCAGCCTAATTTCAGCGAGATCGGTAAGATCACTGCCCTGCCCGAAGAACTAACTAAAGTGGAATCTGAAACCCTGGTCCGCATCCTCGAAGCTGAACTCGATAATGGCAAGAAAATCAGTATCCCCCGCGCTAATGTGGAAGTGATTCAAGAATAATTATTCTTATAATACCAGGTGATTGAATCTCATTTTTCAATTACCTCTGATAACAAATAAGGCAGCTTTTTAATCAAAAGCTGCCTTCCTTTTATCCTTTATTCGATTTAATAAAATGAACTATTTCAATTTTTATTCCATAAAACACCTGTTTCCAACCCCCATATAGAACAACCATAACCCAGAACAACAAAGCACTATCTCACATAAAAATGTCACTATGTGCTTTGTTGTTCCTCCTCAAATCCATCTGAGAGGTTGAAAGAAATTGAGATGTTGCAGATCTCGCTATTATAAAAGGAGTTATGATAATTTGTATTAATAATTTTGCAGTTATAAAGGGAATTTCCCCTGATTTTACAAGTTTAGGGACAAAATCGTAGAAATCGGCTAATATGAATCATATTTTAATCTTATTTCTGTCTTTACGTTCTTAATATGATATACCCAGCTAAGCTATACGTTAAGATGATGTATTCATCAGATTGACTTTAGAGCGACCTTTTTTGCAACCTCCGCCCTTAAAAAAATCTTAAGTCAATCTACATTCGTATCTTAACTCAATATTTTTTTCACTTCAGCATCAGTATCTTGCCTGCCTGCTCATTGTTACCTGCCTTTATCCTGAACAGGTAAACTCCCGTAGATGCTCTATTGCCATATTCATCAGTACCATCCCAGACAACCTGATTAATTTTGAATGAAGAATTTTGAATTTTGAATGTGCGAAGACGCTGCCCCTTGATATTAAATATTGAAATCTCTGTGTTCCCTGTGCCCTCTGTGGTTGAAAAAGAAATTGTAACTTCCGGATTAAAGGGATTGGGATATGCCACCACATCAGAAATTAGCTCCACTACCAGTAATTCATCTTCATCAGCTTCCACAAACGGATAAGTAGCTTCCAGTGACATATTTACAAAGCTGGTATCTGCCACATTCACTGCCACAAATAAACTGTCATTCTCATAAAAAGGACTGGTCAGATTCAAAGTATATGTCCCTTCCGGCAATCCCATCACAAAGCTGCCGTCTAACCCAGTATATTCCACGCATTCTCCTGCTACTTCTCCCCGGATAATATCCAAAGGGACGCTATCCAGATCAGACACAGTGCATTTCACATACCCGATCGTGAAATATGAACCATACTCCACCGGACCAATATCCACTACTGCCACTCCATCACCATCTCCATCAAAAGGACTATAATTATAATTATAATCCCAATTGCAAAATGTGGTGCCTTCATACCCTGCATCAATACATAAACTGCTGTCTGATAGAGCAAATGTGTGGTTTAAGGTATCAATGATCACTCCCGCCAGAGCAATATCCATATCCTCCAGATTACCCCCGCAATCAGTGATAAAATCAGGTATATTATAAGTCAGGAAATTGTTATAAAAATTTCTATTATATCTATAAAAGTTATTTTCTATGAATCCAGCAACATCATTAAAGATATTATTATAATAATTTGTATCATCACCTTCGTATAAAATTGCACATAATGACCACTTGTCAGTGTAATTATTATATCCATTAAATACGCCACCGTCCAAATGAAATATTATCCCTACATCATCTCCAAATAATATGTTATTAAAATAATTATAATCACCTATTGTTATATCACCACTAATAGAAGATTCATACATAAAATTATTATAAATATTCTGAGTTCCCGCTGAATCGAAATTGCACATTATTGTCATGCCGCTGTTTTCTGATGTATTATTATAAAACCGGCTGTCTGGCATCATATACATATCGATATTAAGATCACTGAAGTGGTTATCGGATACTTCCTCACAATCCGTTAACTCCAGTTCCATTGCGTATCCGCAATTTACTCTATGAATATAGTTTTTCCTGAATACGCCCTTGTCTGTCCAGGAACTGCCCACATCATTTAATGATGAGGATGTTAAATTGATTACTTCATTGCCGTAAAAATCATGATTGTTGGAAATCCTAAAACCAAATTGTTGGGTGATGTTACTAAAAGTGCAATTAATTATATCATTAGTTCCACTAAGTAAATCAATTCCGGCACTATTAAAATCACATGAAAATATCTGAGTAATATTTGAAGCATTCTCTATGCATAGTCTTATTGCTAAATCTTCATCATAGCCATGGAATAAAATCCTGTCATTGGTATCTAGAAAACTACAATTGTAAATATTGGTTGGATAATATAATTCGTTTTCATATTCAAATATTCTTATTCCTCTATAATTATCTTGCAAATAACAATATTGAATTGATATACCAGGTTGTGAATTTATTCCATAAGATGATACTCCAATATTATCATTAACATAGGCTGTGTATTTAATTTCACAGTGCTTGAATTTACTGTTTTCTGGATTTTCACTTAATATTCTAATTCCACCCCAGCGATAATCAGGATAATCCGGATTTCTCGTAAAAAATATACTATCAGCTTCTGTTCCGATAGCTAATATTTTACCATAAATTGTTATTACTTTAGCTTCAGCTTCTCCACTATTGTCCGCTACAAAATTATAGTAATCATCAGTGTATGCGGCTGTAACAGATATTTCAGTTCCGGGTAAAATGGTCAAAGTTGCATCTTCATTCACTATGAGATTATGTGTCACATACCATGGATTTCCATCTGGTCCTATTATTGTATCTTCATCTAAAATACCATAAATTTCTGTGGCTTCTATGCATGATATTCTTATAATTAATAATGCAACAATAAATAAATATCTCATATTTACTCCATAATTTAGTGAGACGCAAGAAAATATCTCACGTCTCACTTATCTCTTAATTCTATTTCAGGTATAGCATCTTAGCAGATTTCTTTTCCTTACCTGCTTTAACTCGATATAAGTATACTCCTGAAGCTACTTGTCTGCCACTTCTATTCTGACCAGTCCAGATTACTTCCTGCTTGCCTTTATCAATATCTAACAATTCCTGCTCCCAGACCTTCTGACCTTTGATGTTATAGATAGACACAGTTACATTTTCTGCAGGACTGCTTAATTCAAAGCTAATCTTGGTCTCAGGATTGAAGGGATTAGGATATGCCAGCACATTTGATATAACATCTACTTCCGACAATTCATCTTCATAAGAACCAACAAAAGGATAAGTAGCTTCCAGGGACATGTTCACATAGCTGGTATCTGCCACATTCACTGCCACAAATATACTGTCCTGCTGATAAAAGGGACTGTCCAATATAAGATTATATGTCCCTCCCGGTAATGCCATCACAAAACTGCCATCAAGTCCTGTATATTCAACGCATTCTCCTGCTACTTCTCCCCGGATAATATCCAAAGGGACGCCTTGTAAATCAGACACAGTGCATTTCACATACCCGATCGTGAAATATGAGCCATACTCCACCGGACCTATATCTACTACCGCTATCCCATCACCGTCACCATCAAATGGACTATAATTATAACTGTAATCCCAATTGCAAAATGTGGTATCTTCATACCCCGCATCAATACATAAACTGCTGTCTGATAGAGCAAATGTGTGGTTTAAGGTATCAATGAGCACTCCCGCCAGGGCAATATCCATATCCTCCAGATTACCCCCGCAATCAGTGATAAAATCAGGCATATTATAGGTTAGGAAATTATTATAAAAATATCTATTATATCTATATGAATTATTTTCTATGAAACCAGCAACATCATTAAAGATATTATTATAATAATTTGTATCTTCACCTTCTTCTAACATTGCACATAATGACCATTTATCTGTGTAATTATTATATCCATTAAATACGCCACTGTCCAAATGAAATATTATCCCTACATCATCTCCAAATAATATGTTATTGAAATAATTATAATCACCTATTGTTATATCACCACTAATAGAAGATTCATACATAAAATTATTATAAATATTCTGAGTTCCCGCTGAATCGTAATTGCAGTAAATAGTCATACCGCTGTTTTCTGATGTATTATTATAAAACCGGCTGTCTGGTTTTACATCAAAATCCAGATCAGTAAAAAAGTTGAATTTATTGGCAGATATGTCTTTATATTCATCAATACCCGATAAATGTATGTGTTCCAGATGGTTTTTTCTGAACACTCCTGCCGTTAAAGTATCACAACGTATTGAATTAAATGATGATGTACAGTTCTCAAGATAATTTCCATAAAAATTCTGATTATTATAAAGACCGATATTTCTGATATGATTGAATGTATTAAAGACAAAATCATTTCTGCCACTTATTGAACTAAAAGTGCAATCATGAAAACTGCACCTCGCAACAATTGAAGAAATATTATAATCGTTATCTGTTATCTGAATGTCTGTATCAGAATCATTCCCATAGTAAATTATTTTATCTCCAGAATTAAAGAAGCTGCAATTATATATTAATGATGGATATTCTGCAATATCGTGACTATATATTCTTATACTTCGATAATTGTCTTTGAATCTGCAATCCGTTATATCAATTCCAATATTAGAGGATATACCGGCAGATGGGTAACTTGCACCATCACTGTAAAAAGCCGTATATTCTACTATACAATGCCGGTAATGTGATACTTCGGGATTTTGACTATTCATGCGTATACCGCCCCATCTATAATTTCGTGTATTCGGGTAACGGGTGAATAATATACTGTCTGACTCAGTTCCTACTGCTGTTATTGAACCATATATGGTAATAACCTTTGCATCCGCCTCTCCTCCGCCTGTCTCTGCAAAATTCCAGAAATCATCAGAGTTAACTGCTGTTATATAAATCTCCGTTCCAGGAAGTATAATCAAGGCAGCATCTTCATTTACAGTAAGATTGTGAGTCACATACCAGGGATTACCTTCCGGTCCTATTGTTGTATCTTCGTCTATCACGCCATATATCTCTGTTGCCTGCAAAATAACAATACTCGATACTAATAATAGAAGAACAAGAATATTTTTCATATATACCTCGATATTTAAGTGAGACGCAAGAAATATCTTCTCACGTCTCACTTCTGACTCAATGCTATTTCAATAATAACATCTTACTCGCCCGTTTACATCCGTCAGCTTTGATTCGGTAAAGATAAACACCTGATGCTACCTGCCTGCCACTTCGGTTTACTCCTGTCCATACCACTTCTTGTTTCCCCCTTTCCAGATCATACTCAGTATATTCCCACACCTTTTGTCCTTTGATATTATATACTGTTACTGTGACTCTCTCTGATGGTTCTCTCAACTGAAAACATATCTTCGTATCAGGATTGAAGGGATTGGGGTAATTGAACACTCTAGATATTACAGGAATCACTTCTTCATTGCCTGTTTCTTCATCAGTACAATGCAGCAGGTAATCACAATAGTCCTCCAGGGTTGATGTCTGAATTAAGCATTCAATATTACTATTTCTTTCGCCTTCCTGCGTGAACTTCAAATATGCATACCCCTGCATGATGGCAGCCTGAAGCGAATCGTCATAGGATGGTTCGTTTTCAAGTATCTCCTGATAAGATTCTATTGCTTCTGAATAGTCATGATCTGCCAGATATGAATCAGCATAAAGCAATTTCATTTGCCAGTACATCAGTGTGTCGGCTGTTGTATATGGCAGAGAAGTATCTGAGAATTGCCTGTAACCTGCCATGTTCCCTGAAGTTCTTCTTTCTGCAAAATATAAGTAAGGTAAAGCAGAATGTGACCTGTTTATATAGGGATTCTCACTGATATATTCACTTAATTCGGCTACAGCAGTGTTATACTCTCCATTATTATAGGCAGCTATGCCTGCATTATAAGATGAATTTCTTGATTCGGTAAATACATAGAGTGTATCTGATGGATAGAATCTCAGCGAATCTGTACTGTCTGGTATTGTATTTCCAAATACGTTCATCAGACTGTCTGCATATTCAGCAGCAAGTATATATCTGTCAAAATCCGAGTAATACTTCCAGATACTTAAGGGAATAACTGAAGGAGGGATCACGTAACTGTCATCTTCTATTATGTTTCCTCCATTTTCCAGTTGTCTCATATTTTCTGCTGAAGCGTAGATCTCTATGCTGCCATTATTGTTTATATCATTGTCATTAAAATTGTATCTTCTGATCACTGATGATATTGCTACTACTCCATGTCCTTCATTTACACTTATCGTGTTGTTATTTATACCGAAATCACCCAGATAGCAGTAAATTCCATTAGTTTCATTATTAGATATTGTATTATAGGTAATTATCGAAACAGTATCATCCATAGTACTCATATATAACGGTTTCTCGTTGTACTGGAAATTATTCCCATCATGATCATCGCCTACCTGGCAAAGGGTCTTATTGGCAAATATACCATAATCATTATCATAAAAATTGCACCCTTTGACGGTAGTTTCAGATTCTTCTCCTATTGCCATTATACCAATGCTGTTTCCCCCGGAAGCTGTTTGACCATCTAATTTACCAAAATCACTGCTGTTCACTTGCAAATAATTCAGGTTTTCTGGACCAGAACCGCTTTCAATCAAAATACCATTATAGTTATCATAAAATGTGCATTCCGTTATAGTGGCATTCACATTATTGGATGTCTCTACTACTGCACCATTGATCTCTTTTCTATAGGTAATATATAAACTGCGGTAATTATCTTCAAAGCTGCAATTAGCAAAATTCACTTCTATGGAATCAAGTGAACAAATAGAAAAAGACTTAAGGTTTGTAAAATTGCAATTGGAAAACTCAAAATGGTCGCCATCAAAAGCACCTTCGATTTTTATAATTTTACATTTCCCAATCATATCATCCTCTATTTCAGCATTATTACTTTACCGGCATGTTTATATCCACCAACTCTTATCTGATATAAATACACTCCCGTTGAAACCTGATTCCCTCTTTCATCAGTGCCATCCCAGACAACTTTGTTTATTTTACATTTTACATTTTCAATTTTAAATTTACGGAGTCTCTGCCCTTTTATATTGTATATACTTACCTCTAAGTTCTCTGTGCCTCCGCCTGCCGTACCGTAGCCTTGGCGAAGGACGGTGGTAGAAAAAGAAATAGTAATCTCAGGATTAAAAGGATTTGGATATGCCACCACATTTGATATTAATTCAGCTTCCGGTAATTCATCAACACTATCTTCTACAAACGGATAAGTGGCTTCCAGTGACATGTTTACAAAACTGGTGTCTGCGGCATTAACTGCCACAAATAAACTTTCATTCTCATAAAAAGGACTGGTCAGATTCAAAGTATATGTCCCTTCCGGCAATGCCATCACGAAGCTGCCATCCAGTCCTGTATATTCCACGCATTCTCCTGCTACTTCTCCCCGGATAATATCCAAAGGAACGCCTTCCGGATCAGACACTGTGCATTTCACATACCCGATCGTGAAATATGAACCATACTCCACCGGACCAATATCAACTACTGCCACTCCATCATCGTCACCATCAAAAGGACTATAATTATAATTATAATCCCAATTGCAAAATGTGGTGCCTTCATACCCCGCATCAATACATAAACTGCTGTCTGATAGCACAAAACTGTGGTTCAAGGTATCAATGATCACTCCCGCCAGAGCAATATCCATATCCTCCAGATTACCCCCGCAATCAGTGACTAAATAAGGTATATTATAAGTCAGGAAATTATTATTAAATTTGTAACTTGGTTCTCTTTCAAAATGCTCTTCTACATAATTTTCCCTATCATTGTAGATATTATTATAATGTTGTATATCTACTTCATCAAAATAAGAAGAAACTGCAATTATCCATTTATCAACATAATTATTGAAGCAGTTACACTCAGTTTCAGGTTCGTCAAGCCATCCACCAAAAGTACAGTCTGTTCCACAGGCTATATTATTAAAGAAATTACAATTCCCATTACCTTCATAAAAAATACTCGATTCATACATAAAATTATTATAAATATTCTGAGTTCCCGCTGTATCGTAATTGCACATTATTGTCATGCCGCTGTTTTCTGAGGTGTTATTATAAAACCGGCTGTCTGGCTTTACATCAAAATCCAGATCAGTAAAAAAGTTGAATTTATTGTCAGATATGTCTTTATATTCATCAATACCCGATAAATGTATGTGTTCCAGATGGTTTTTTCTGAACACTCCTGCTGTTAAAGTATCACACCGGATTGAATTAAATGATGAGGTGCAATTTTCAAGATAATTACCATAAAAATTCTGATTATTATAAAGCCCTATTCCTCTGATATGATTGAAAGTATTAAATATGAAATCATTTCTGCCATTAATATAACTAAAAGTACAATCATTAAAGCTGCACCGCGCTATTATTGTAGATATATTAAAATCGTTATCTGTTATCTGAATGTCTGTATCAGAATCATTCCCATAGTAAATTATTTTATCTCCAGAATTAAAGAAGCTGCAATTATATATTAATGATGGATATTCTGCAATATCATG
>JAVCDJ010000041.1 GCA_030765845.1 Candidatus Stygibacter australis | reverse complement strand
GTATTGCATTATTTCCAGGTAATATTGCCTTTATGTGCTTATCATTTCTGGCGATAGGAGACACACTGGCAGCATTTATAGGGATTAAGTTTGGCAGGCGTAAATTGCCGGGTCAAAAGAAAAGCGTGGAAGGTAGTATTGCCTGTTTTCTGGGAACTTTTATTTTTGGGGTAGTATATTATAAATTTGATTATCAGTTAGGATTATCATTAGCGGCAATATTGATGGGAGCGGCAAGTGCTACTCTGGCGGAAGCCTGGCGGATAAGATTTGATGATAATTTTAAGATCCCATTAATCTCGGGATTTGTAATGTATCTGGCAAGTATAATATTCATATAAAGGGTGGTAATAGAAGTGAAATTATCATTTGTTATTCCAGCATATAATGAAGAAGAAAGCATAATTCAGCTTTATGAAGAGATCATTGGCAATCGCGGTGAACATCAATATGAGATCATCTTTATAGAAGATGGCAGCACGGATGGCACATTTGAGGTGATGAGAGAGCTCGCTGGCAGAGATGCTAATGTGAAGGTGGTGAAATTCCGCAAGAACCTGGGAAAGGCAGCGGCATTACAAAGTGGTTTTAATATTGCCAGTGGTGATGTTATCTTTACGATGGATGCTGATCTGCAGGATGATCCCAAAGAAATACCCCATTTTTTGGAGAAACTGGCAGAAGGAAATGATCTGGTTACGGGCTGGAAAAAGAAACGTCATGACCCTTTATCAAAAAGACTGCCCTCAAAATTCTTTAATTTTATCACTTCCCAATCCTTTGGTCTCAAACTGCATGATTATAATTGCGGTTTTAAGGCATATCGGGCAGAAGTTATCAAAGAACTGGATATTTATGGTGAAATGCATCGCTATATTCCAGCTCTTGCATATTCACGGGGATTTAAAGTTGCAGAAATTGTGGTGGAACACAGAAGCAGACAGTTTGGCAATTCCAAATATGGCTGGGAAAGATATTTTAGGGGTTTTCTTGATCTTCTCACTGTGAAATTACTCACCCATTATTCCCGCAGCCCTTTGTATCTATTTGGAAATATTGGTGCCAGTATTTCATTTCTGGGTTTTTTGATAGCTCTTTATCTATCTGTCCTTAAAATTTTCTTTGATCAACCATTATCAAATCGTCCCCTGCTTTTTCTGGCAATGCTATTGATCATGGTGGGACTGCAATTCTTTTCACTGGGTTTATTGAGCGAGCTTATTGTAAATCAGAATCGCAGACTTAATCGAGAAAAAAACCTTTCTATTCAAACAACTATCAATCTTGGAGAGGAAAGAGATGGCAAATAATTTTGAGCTTTTTAAAGCCAAGATGCAGGCAGAAAAATTAGATCAGATCGTTATAGACTCTTTTAGATATCTTTATGATAAACTGGCAGCGGGAGAAAGCGGGAAATTGTGCAGAACTGAAATTGATCAGCCGGCAGATGACCGTCTAGTACTTTATGCAGACCTGCCAGACGGGAAAAAAGCACCACTTGAGCAAATGGCAGTGATCAAATTAAATGGTGGACTGGGAACCTCAATGGGTCTGGATAAGGCAAAATCACTATTGAAAGTCAAGGATGAATATACTTTTCTGGATATTATTGCCCTGCAGATAATCAATTTACGAAAGCAAAAGGATATTGCTATTCCGCTCCTATTCATGAATAGTTTTAATACCAGCGATGATACTCTATCTTATCTGGCAAAATATAATAGCCTCAAGATAAATGATCTACCTCTGGATTTTTTGCAGAATAAATTTCCTAAAGTGATCAAAGATACCTTGAAACCATTGGAGATGGCTGATGATAAACTAAACTGGAATCCTCCTGGACATGGTGAGATATATATGGTTATGAAGAAAACAGGAGTGCTTGATCTTCTGCTGAAAAAGGGATATAAATATATCTTTATCTCAAACTCTGATAATTTAGGGGCGGTTGCAGACGGCAGGATACTACAATATATAGCAGAAGAAGATGTCCCATTCATCATGGAAGTGTGCCACCGTACAGAAATGGATAAAAAAGGTGGGCATCTGGCACAGGACAAGCAGGGTAGATTGATCTTAAGAGAATCTGCTCAATGTCCTGAAGAAGAGATCAAAGATTTTCAGAATATTGATTTTTATAAATATTTCAATACAAATAACCTATGGGTCAATCTGCAGACTTTGGAGCAGAAATTGCATGAAAATGAAAATTTTCTGCAGCTTACACCAATCATGAACGAGAAGAAATTAGATGGAATTTCCTTAATTCAATTGGAATCTGCTATGGGATCAGCGATAAATGTATTTGAAGATAGTCGGGCAGTAGTTGTGGGAAGAGAGCGTTTTGTTCCAGTAAAAAAGACTAATGAATTTCTGGCAGTACGCTCAAATGCTTATGCAATTGATGAGAACTGGCAGATAAAATTAATAGAAGGCAAAGCTTATGCTCCTCAAATTCAGCTTGATGAGAAATATTATAAAACCGTGAATGATTTTGATCAAAGGATGAATGGTCATTATCCATCGTTGGAAGATTGTGAAGCATTGTCTATCGAGGGAGATGTACACTTTGGGGAGAATGTGGTGATCAAAGGAAGAGTGGAAGTATCCGCATCTCGTCCATCTGTGTTGGAAAATATTGAATTGAATAATGAAAATATAAAATTGGATTAAAAATGGTTGCTAAACAAAGAATTTTTCTCATTTTGCTGCTTTTACTAATAGGCATAGCAAATGCTGTAGATCTTAATATTGCCCTAAAAGAACTTAAGGGAACTACTACGATTGAAGAACCGGGATTATATGCTCAGGCATTTAAAATTCCGGAGGTATTACTACCACAGGAATATATTGATCATCCTGAGCGTATCCTTGAACAGGCTAGTAATAAAAAGAAAATGTATATTTTGAATAAACTGGCTCGGGATAGTTGGAAAAAATCTTATGACCAAAGCCTTGAATATGGCCATCAGGCACTGGAAATAGCTCGTAGTTCACATATTGATTTTGGAGTAGTGATCTCATTACTCACCCTGGCAGAAACGTATCTGCATATGGAGGAATATGAAAAAGCATCAGAAGAATATCTGGAAGCAGAATCAGTAATCCTTAAATTGCGTGATAAAAAAGAATTGCCAGAGATATATGACGGCCTAACCAAAGTCTGGATAGTCGCCCAAAATGAAGAAAAAGCTTTGGAATATGCCGTAAAATCTTATGAATTGCAAAAACAGGAAGGCGATGTTAAATCAATATCAGACCAGTTGATCAAAATTGGTAATGTATATTTTCATTTCTTTAATTACGAACAGGCCCTTGATTATTATTATCAAGCGCTAGATATAGAGGATGCTAATCAACTCGTCTGGCGGCAGGGTTTGATCCGTCATAACCTTTCCATGGCATATTTTAAACTGGGAGATTTTGCTGAAGCACAAAAGAATATCAATCTGCTTCTGGAAAATGCTGATCAGGGGAAAAATAGATGGGAATATGCCGATGGTTTGGGGTTTCGAGGCTATCTGCATGGGAAAATGGGAAAATATGAACTGGCATTAAGAGATTACAACGCAGCCTTGAAGATTTATAACGAGATCAAAGATTTCTCAAGTCAGATTGAAATATTGATCAGTATTGGTAATATTCAAATGCGTTCAGGTAAAATAAAGCAGGCAAAAGAAACTTACCTTCAAGCAAGGGATATGGCAAATAAATACAATCATGTTACTGGTCTTGCTTCCCTGGAAAATAACCTGGCAGTGATTGCTGAGATCAATAAAAATTATGATGAAGCAATCAAGAAAAATATCACATCATTGAATCTGGAAAAAAGCGATGAAAATATGATTGGGATAATTACTTCTCTTTATAATCTGGGAAACCTTTATCTTATCTTAAGTAATTATGATAATTCAGTAAAAAGCTTTTTGCAGAGCCTGGAATTATCTCAAGGTTTAGGTGAAGATTTTTTAATAAAAGAGATCTATTTTCGTCTGGCAGAGCTTTATACTCAAACGGGAGATTATAAAAAAGCCCTGGAATTTCATAAAAAATACTCTGATCTTAATTATGAATTGAATATTGCTGACTTGCAAACCAGGTTTGAAGTAGGGAAAAAACGATATGAAGTAGAACTGCTCAAGAAGCAGAATACAATTTTAAATCTTCAGAAATCCAGAATGTGGATGGGGATGATCTCGCTTGCAGTTTTAGTTGTATTAATGGTCTGGGTGAATGCATCCAAATCCAATGTTAATAAAGCTTTAAAGGTCGAGGTTAGAGAGCGCACCCGCACTGAAAATGAGCTGAAAAAAATTAAATCTGAATTAGAACAAAGAGTAGCACTTAGAACTTCGGAATTAACCAGATTAAATGAGTCATTACAAAAGGAAGTCAGTGATCGTCGTCAATATCAGGAAAAACTGGAGCTTTCACTGGAAGAAAAAGATGTGATGATGAAAGAGATCCATCATCGGGTAAAAAACAATATGCAGGTGATCTCCAGTCTTTTAAAGATGCAGGCAAATTACATTGATGATGAAACTCTTGTGGGAATCTTTGATGACAGCTATCACCGTGTGAAATCTATGTCGCTTATCCATGAAAAGCTATACCGTTCTGATGATCTGGCAAGGATAGATTTTCAGGATTATGTGCAAAGTCTCACCAGTCTTTTAATGAATACCTTTACTCCTCCCTGTCAAATCGATTTTGAATTTGATCTCAAAGATATTCTGCTGGATGTAAATATTGCTATTCCTTGTGGATTGATTATTAACGAAATAATTACAAATTCACTTAAGTATGCCTTTGCTGACCGAGAACATGGAAAAGTGATAATTAATATGACCCACGATTTATTTAGCGGGTATATACTAAAGATCAAAGATAATGGTATCGGTTTGCCAGAGGGATTTGATGTAAATAAAACCAGATCATTGGGCATGAGACTTGTATATCTGCTCAGTGAAGATCAATTAGAGGGAAAAGTTGAAATTGGCTCAGATAACGGTACTGAGTTTATTATCACCTTCCCGGGGATTTCTACCTGATGGATATTGTAAAAGTTCTTATTGTTGAAGACGAAAGGATCATTGCAGAAAGCATCAAGCTTTCTATCGAAAAATTGAATTACAGTGTATGCGGAATTGAAGCCTGGGGTGAAAAAGTAACTACTGCAATAGAAGGGTTGAAACCGGATTTGATACTGATGGATATTAGATTACGTGGTGAAATGTCAGGCGTCCAGGCGGCAGCAATTATTAAGGATAAATTTGACCTTCCGGTTGTGTTTTTGACTTCATATTCTGATGATAAGACAATCCAGAATGCAAAATATACCTATCCCTATGGCTATCTGGTGAAACCATTTGAAGAACGCGAATTATATGCTACTATAGAGATTGCTCTATTTAAACATAGAACCTCACAGGAGCTGGAAAAGTATCGTAATCATCTTGAACTGCTTGTTGAGGAAAGAACTTCAGAACTTAATAAGATCAACTCCGAGCTTGAAGACAGAATTAGAGAAGAAGTGGAAAAAAGAAATAAGCAGCAGCAAGTAATAATTCAGCAATCCAAACTGGCTTCATTGGGTGAACTCGCAGCCGGAATTGCTCATGAAATAAATCAACCGCTCAATATTATCTCCTTCACAATGGATAATGTTCTTGCGCATATCAAATCTGATAGCTTGAATAGAGATTATCTCCAGAAAAAAATGGAGAAGATCTTCCAGAACATCTTCCGCATGAAAAATACTATTCAGCATATTCAAACATTTTCCCGGGAGCAAAAGGAAGGTAATAGTGAAGTTTTTGATCTTAATCAACCCGTAAATGATGCTATCAATCTTCTCTATGAGCAATATCGTAATCATGGGATTGAATTAAAGATAGATTTGGATCCCCAATCTCTGCCTGTTTTTGGCAATCCTTTCCGTTTGGAGCAGGTGCTTCTAAATCTGGTCAGTAATGCACGGGATGCTATCAATAATAATAAGGGTGAGATAAAAGTAACTACTAGTCTTCATGAAAATCAGATATTAATGATAGTATCAGATAATGGGGAAGGAATTGCACCCGATATTATCGATCAGGTGATCCATCCCTTCTTTACAACCAAGCAGCCGGGAGAGGGAACGGGATTAGGACTTTCAATTTCTTATGGAATAGTAAAAGACATGGATGGAAATCTGGAAATAGAAAGTATTCAAGGTAAAGGAACAAAGGCAATTGTAACCTTACCTATTTCGCAATCAAGGGAAAAGCAAGATGCAAAACAGTAAAATGAAAATCTTGATACTTGATGATGAGCCCAGTTTCAATGAAGAACTGATAGAATTTATAGAAAGCATGAATTTTCAGGCATCAGCCGAGGAACTGCCGGAAAATGCTCTCAATTACTTGAAATCAAATTCTGTAGATATTCTCATTCTAGATATCAGGCTTCCTCAAATGAGTGGAATTCAGGTTCTTAAAAAGGTAAGAAAGAACTATCCTGAACTGGAAGTGATCATGGTCACTGGACATGGAGATATGGACACAGTGATTGAAGCCATGCGTCTGGGTGCCTGTGACTTTCTCAAAAAACCCTTCCGCCATATTGATATCAAGCTGGCAATAGAGCGGACAAGAAAATTTCTGGAAGTTTCACGCAAGCTCAAGAAGGTGGAAAGCCAGTATTCATTACTCAGTAGAGAGCTTAAGAAACAGGTAGAATATGACTTGATCGGCAACAGCGAAGCATTACAGAAAGTTTATGAACTGGCGATGACAGCAGCAAAATTTAAGAATTCCAATGTATTGATCACGGGTGAAAGTGGATGTGGTAAAGAGATTATTGCCCGTTTGATACATTATGCCAGCCCACGACAGGATAATAACTTTTGCCCGGTAAATTGCAGCGCAATACCCGAATCTCTTTTAGAAAGTGAATTCTTTGGACACAAGAAGGGTTCCTTTACCGGTGCTATCTCAGATCAGAAAGGTTATTTTGAACTGGCAGACCAGGGGACAATATTCCTGGATGAAATAGGGGATATGCCTATTGAATTACAGGCAAAACTGCTCAGGGCAATTGAAAGTAAAAAGATCAAAAAGATTGGTGACCAAAAAGAATACAGCTATGATTTCAGAATTATATCTGCCACAAATAGAAACGTAGAAGAATTGGTGAAAAGCTCAAGATTTCGGCTTGATCTGGTGCATAGATTAAATGCCGTGGAAATTCATATCCCTCCCCTGCGGGAAAGAATATCTGATATTCCTCCTTTAATTGATTACTTTATCAATCAATTGGCAGGAGAGATGAATCTTCCTAAACCTGAAATCACTCGTTCAGCTATCCACAAATTGCAGCAATATAGTTTTCCTGGTAATGTTCGTGAGCTCAAGAACCTCATAGAAAGGGCATTTATTTTAAGTAAAGGAGGTAATCTTCAACCTCAGCATTTCCTGCTTGATGATAAATTTGATCTACCCGCTCAAGCTGATTTGATCGCTGATAAAAGCCTGAAACTTGATGAACATGAGAAACAACTGATCCTGATCGCTCTAGAAAAAACTCAATATAATCATCAGAATGCTGCTGATCTTCTGGGTATTTCACGACATGCACTTAGTAGAAGGCTAAAAAAATTCGAAATTGAAGCCGATAAATCTTAAATAGTAAACAGATTTTCAATTATATCAGAAGGTATAATAGACCTTGTCTCTCGCTTCGATGCCAGTTTTTCTGCTGTTTCACCAAGCACCCAGGAAGCCGCTGTTCCAGCATCTGATACACTCAACCCCTGACCGATAAAACTGATGATAATCCCACTAAGTACATCTCCACTACCTCCAGTTGCCAGTCCATCATTACCCGCAGTACAAAACACCAGCTTTTCTCCATCGCAGAAAATACTGGTAGAGCTTTTCAATAGCACCTTAAGTCTATTTTCCTGACAGAAGGTCATAAGAATCTCAGTTGGATTTAAAAGAATGTCTTCAGTACTTATTCTTGTTAATCGAGAGAATTCACCAATATGTGGAGTGAGTAACACATCTCTATCCATAAGCCGTGGCAAAAGGTCTTTCCGGAAACTTAACAGATTCAGACCATCAGCATCTATTAACAGCGGTTTTTTCCACTCTTTTACCAGCATTTCCAGAATAGTTTCTGCCTCTTTGCTTTGACCAACTCCTGGTCCAAATAATACAGCTTCAAAATTCTCTAACTGCCTGGTTAATTCCTCTGATTTTTCTGGTATTACTCTGGTCATCACTTCCAATAGTTGGGTTTCAAAGATCAATTCCATTCCCTGGGGATGAAAAAGCGTGATCAATCCTGCTCCACTGCGCAAAGCAGCCCTGGAGGAGAGCACTGCTGCTCCTGAATAGCCTGGTGACCCCGCAATTATTGCAATTCTGCCATAATTACCCTTATGGTAATATCCTTTTCGCTCTGGTAATATTACGGATCCGGCATCAATAAGCACACTTTTCGGTCTTTTCCCGCTGATCACTTCCTGAGGAATGCCAATATCAATAACTGTGATCTTTCCCGAATGCCATTTACCTGCTTCCATAATCGAGCCATATTTTATTGCTGCCACAGTTAGAGTATGATCTGCCTGTATAGCTGACCGGGCTGCCCCATTATCGGCATCAACCCCACTGGCAATATCTATTGCAACTGTCAGCTTTGATCTATCATTTATCTCTGCTATCAATTGCACTATCCAGCCTCGAAGGTTTCCCTTAAAACCAATTCCAAAGATTGCATCTATAACCAGAGAAAAATTGGTGATATTTATTTGCAAAGCCTGCCAATCTTCATAGCTGCCGATGGTTTTCATTGTGATATTCATATCCAGGCAACTCTGATAGTTTTCCAGAGTTTCTGATGTCATCTTCTCAGTTTTACCAGTTAAAATTACCGTTACTTTATAATCCCAGCTGCACAGATATCTGGCTATTACAAATCCGTCTCCCCCATTATTACCGCTTCCACAGAAAATTATTATTTCACCAGCACTCAGAATATTATCTCTAATGTATTCTGCACTGCCCCTGCCGGCATTTTCCATTAATTCTTTGCCCGGTATGCCATCATTGATTGTATATCGATCACAATCATACATCTGCTGTCTGGATAATAAATACATTATGCCTCCAGATCTTTTATTGGTAATAATATCTCAAAGGTAGTACCTTTTTTCAATTCGCTTTGCACAATTCTGATCTTTCCCTGATGATATTCTTCGATAATTCGTTTTGCCAGGCTCAAGCCGAGTCCCCAGCCCCGTTCTTTACTGGTTACCCCTGCCAGAAATACCCGCTGGAACATATTTCTTGCTATACCCTTACCTTCATCACTTATCCTGATCATCACATTGCCTTCCCTAACCACTGATGTAAGTATTATCTTACCACCTTTGCCGGTCATGGCATCAATAGCATTTTTGATCATATTCTCCAGCGTCCACTTGATCAGATCATTATCTATCTTTAATACCACACCGTGTATTTCACTAAAATAATATATACTTATCTTATTATTGTCCTGCGGTACTCGTGAGCGAAAATAAGTTACTGTTTCCTCTATTATCGCATCCAAAATTGTATTCTGCAGTTTTATGGTGGAGCCCACTTTACCAAACCGGGAAGCTACGTTCTGAAGTCGGTTCACATCCGTCTCAATATGGTCTATATATTCCAGAAGCTCTTTCGATTCTTCTGGATTACTTGCCGTTTCCAGTCTACTACGCATGATGCTGAGCCAGCCCACAAGTGATGACGTGGGTGTGCCAAATTGATGTGCAGTCTCTTTTGCCAGTCCGATCCAGAGCTGATTCTTCTCATTTCTGCGCATATATCCCAAGGCAAATGCTCCCACTGCAATAAATATCACCACGAATATACTTGCCACATAAGGCATATATCGCAATTGCTTCATGGAACTAGTTTCCCCAAAATATACGTAGCCGATCAGATTATCTTTTCTTCGGTTCTGATATAGCAATGTATAACTTCCCCGGTTATGAAGACGCTTTACCATCTTATGAAGTTTATCCTTATCTGCCTGATCTAATGATTCAAAATTACGCATCTCCACATTGATATTTTCCCAGGAAAAAGGTACCCGTAAACTATCACAAAAGATTATGGGGTAATCTATAAAAGGGATGATCTCTGTCATAAAATAATCTGTCAGGAAATTCTCCAGATTTACATTGTCTGGCAAACCAATAAACTGAGCATAAAGATCAGGTACCACTGATACATCTCTTTGAATATCTTTGCTCAAGAGATTGGTAAATACCAGAAAACTGATCAATATCAGTAAACTTCCAATTATAAAATACAGCTTTATTGTATTGGAAGTACTATTTTTCAGTATCTTTAACTGTTTTCCAAACTTCATCTAACTGCTCAAGACTGCTATCATGCATCTTTGTTTTTTTTCCATTATAAATTTCTTCGACCTGCATAAACCGTCTTTCAAACTTGCGATTTGTGCCTGATAATGCCATCTCCGCATCAATTCCCAGCTTGCGGCTTAAATTCACCACTGTAAAAAGCAAATCTCCCAACTCTTCCTCAATATGAACAGGATCTTCTTCTTCGATAGCTTCCTTTAATTCTGCAATTTCTTCAGAAAGTTTATCAAATACCTGGTGGTGATTATCCCAATCAAAGCCTACTGCAGCTGCCTTTTCCTGCATCCTCTGAGCTACTATCAGTTTGGGCATACCCAGAGGAACGCCTTCCAGAGCTGATTTGCGATGTGTCTTCTCTTTCAGCTTGATTTGCTCCCAGTTCAATTTCACTCCTTTGGCATCCTCCACCTGTTCATCAGCGTATATATGTGGATGACGACGGATCAATTTCTCATTGATGCTCTGCAGAACTTCACCCATCTTAAAATTTCCAGCTTCTTCTGCTATCCTGCTTTGCATCACAATATGCAGCATCAGATCTCCCAGTTCTTCCCGTAGATCTTCCATATCCCCTGCTTCTATCGCTTCTATGCTTTCATAAAGCTCTTCTATAAAATTAGGTACAAGACTTTTATGGGTCTGGATTTTATCCCAGGGACATCCTGCTTCTGGATTACGTAAATCCGCAACTATCTGCACCAGCTTGTCAAATTCCTCCATGGCTGCTCCTGTATTTTATAATACTATTTTAATCTTCTAATCTTCCTCGTCAACTCCATTCTCATATATTTCAATCAATTCCGCTTCCTGCTCCATTTCCTCTGCTTCCATTGCTGCTAGTTTTTGTCGTATTTTATGCTGACGGCGTAAATAGCCAATAATGAACAATAAGGGGAACAACAGCCAGATCATTCCACTGAGTGCAAGGATGATCTCAGATCGAAAATGTGAAGCACAATACTCCTCAAAAAATAAGGAAAAATCGAGTGCCGTATATTTTATACTTCTTAGAAATACAGAATTAAAACTATGATTTTCCTCTGCCAGATCCCACATGCGGTAAAATTGTTCTTTTTTGTTCTGATACAGATAACGTACCGCTAAAGCTGACTTGGCATAAAACGATTCCCACTCTATCCGGTTTCGCGGATAATTCGTCCTCATCTGTGATAATGGTCTGGTATTGCCAAAAAGGTAATCCCTTGCCAGACCTAGTTCCCGGTTACTGCCAAAATCATTGCTGAAATATACTGCCATACCTTCGTGGAACCATAAAGGAGCATTCCTGAAATAGTGAAACACAAAACTATGGATATATTCGTGCAGTAATATCTTATTCAACTGATTAAATCGCAGGTTATCTTTGGGATTGCGGATATAGATCGTATTTGTGCTTCTCCTGAATATTGCCTGAGAAAATTCCTGGATTCCACCACTGCTTTCCACAAAACTCTGGTATTCTGCATGGTCTTTTGCTATTATGATCTGGGTTTTAAGCTCTGGGTAATGTCCCGTCTGTTTCTGAAAGTCGCCAATATCTGCTGCTAATTGCCTACCTAGTTCCGAGGCTATTTTACCGTCTGAACCATGATAAGTTACGTAGATATTATCATAATTCAATACTTCTGAATAACAGGGCAATATCAACAGGATAAATAGAACTATTGCAAGTAATTTCACATCAGCAGCTATGTACTCCCTTTATTTTAAAAAGTGCTCTTCTATTTTTTTAAATATCTGTTCGACAAGATCCTTTTTCTCTATCAGCTCCAGACTGGGAACCACGTCCTTAAGTCCTTCCAATTTAGCTTTAACCACTGAATGAGATGGATCATAATAGGCTGACATCATGATCACCTGGATATTATCATTAGTCTCCATGATCTTTCTATATAAGTCACAACCATTCATATCAGGCATTGCCACATCGGTCAATACTGCATCTATCCCACCCTGACGTATCCGTCGCATGGCTGCAAATCCTCCATTAGCTGTTTCAACATTGATATTTTCATATTTCTTGCTGATCATCAATTGCAGGCTACGGGCCGTGCTTACATCATCATCAACTATTAACAAATTTATTTTCTTGCTCCTCTCCATTCCTATTCCTTATTTAACAAATATTTACTCAACTGCTGCTGTGTGGTTTCATAACACTCAAGCAGTTTTTCAGGTATTTTGCTACTCACTTCATTATAGATCACCCATCTCTCATCCAGCTCAGATTTATCTATAGCAAATAATTCATTTAACTGATATTTCTGGTTTACACGCTCCAGTATTCTGCCATCTATCCGCTTGAGCAAACCATTAGCTATCTCTATGTTTTTGCCATCATATTCATATTTTAAATTCAAATGCTTGGTAACTATTAGAAAAGCAACCTGATGATAAAAATTACTTAATAATTTCTTCTGATGCTTCACTGCTTCTGCTTTGGTGAATAAAAAACCATCCAGTAAAGTATCAATTTCCTTAGTGAGTATATCCAGATTCTCTTGTTTTGGCTGCAGAAAATACTTTGTTAGATCCGCTGCCAGCTGCTCTTGATTCTGGATGCAGTATCCCGTGCATTTTTTCGCTTCAAGTAATTCGCAGGGAAAGGAGTCTCCTGGACAGGACGGCGTTTTAAAATATTCCGCAGAGGCATCTATCACATCATGTACAAAATAACGGCTCCTGAAAGGCCCAATATAAAAAAAGTCATTTATTGTTGTGCTTTCTACTTTGATAAAGGGTATTTTTACGAAATTTAATCCCAGGTATTGATAATCATCATAATATCTTATTATTCGATTAAAAGGTGGATTATACTTCTGCTCAAGGGCTTTATATCCCAGTAATGCTGAAAATATCCTATCAGTCTCCCAGTAGCCTATTTTATCGCATTGCTCTAATAATTCACCGATGTTCTTATCATCGATATCATCACCAAAATATACTGCCAGGTATGCTGATATATCACTCGTCATCGCACACATCAGCATCTTACCATCACCAAAAAATGCCACGATACCGGCACTATCAGATAATTGTACTACCCCTGACTCCAAATGCTCTTTTAATATCTCTTTCATAAATTACATCACTTTTTCCCCTAAAATAAATGTCAACCTTTATACCTCATCACAGATATTCAACTGAAAATTGCCAATCCCTACTTTCTATTATTTGTAGACTATTACCAGACTTCCAGAGGAACAACTCAACCCGGCATAACATTTTTATGTTATGCCGGGTTGAGTTGTTCCTCTGGAAGGTCACTTTATAGCTGTAAAGAAGCTGAAACAGTTTTGTAGTGGGGATTTTAATGATTTTGGAGCTTTGCAGGAACACCTTCTGGCAAACTCTGAATGGAGTGGATTAAATACAATTAGCTACTAAATACCACTTTAACATATATTAAGCGGTAATAATATGTAATATGCTATTTATTAAAGAGAAATTGCGGGTTGTTTAGAAATTGGTGCCGAGGATTTTGTGGAAGGTGAAATTCTGTGAACGGGAGCTGTCCAGAATAAAGGAAATAATTTTCTGTTTATTATTTCTTTGAAAGCGAAGTTTAAATCCTTTTATGGGACTAAGAAAAACATCTGAAGCAATGAGAATAAGGTCAGTACCAGAAAATCTTTTCACGGCATCTATATAAAGTTTATCTTTGCAATAAGTGAGTGAATAAGTAACATCCAGTTCTGGACTGTAATAACTTCCAAAGAACTGCTTATAATCCTTCAGTCTGGGAAGATTCAGAGTTTTAAGAAGAAATTTATCGTCATTTTCTGAGATAATACGCAAAATAACAAGCTGGTGATATTCTTCAATTATGATGAAATTAGAGTTGTCGTTGACATTCACAAAGACATTATCCTGCTGCTGCTGAAATTCGTTTGGATTTCCTTCAATATGCAGGTAGCTATTCTCTGCGGTCAATGTAAGAGATTTCTCATCATCCAGGTAGATATAATTACCTGAATATTTGGCAGGATCATCAAGCTGAGGGATTGAATTTCCGATTGAATTATTAACTGGTTTGAATTCGGTTTCCAGATAGCTGAGCAAAGCATTTGTGAACTGATCCGGTTTGAAATTACTGTGATTCGCCAGCCAGACAAACCCGCAATTCTGGTGAGGTAAATAAGAGATATGGGTAAAGAAACCGGGGACTGCTCCACCGTGATCAAGGATGAAATGATCATGATAATAGTGGTTTTTGAATCCCATCAGATAAGGATTAGGCTTGCCATTATTGAGCAGATTGGGTTCAAACAAAGTTTTAAAAATGTAAGGTTGCCACTTTTGATTAAGAATGGTCTGAAGCCAGGTGGTCATATCGGGAAGATTAGAATATACTCCTCCGGCACCGATCAAGGGAGGCAATTTATCAGCAATTTTATTTGTATTGGCAATCCTGTAATAGCCTGCGGCAAGATGAGGAATTACCCGGCTATTATCTTCACAAAAGAAGGTGGAATTCATGTTCAGGGGTTCAAAGATCATCTGTCGGGCAAATTCTGTCAGGCTTTTGCTGGTGATCATTTCGATGATCAGTGTCACCAGTGAATAATTCGTGTTGCAGTATGAAAAACGATCACCGGGGGTAAAGCTTAGTTTTTTCTGTCTTGCAAGTAGTGAAATAATTGATTTTCGCCAGGGATATTCATCATTATAACTGCCGGAAAATTCCATCATATCATACCATTCATGTATTCCGCTTGTCATATGAACGAGATGACCGATATTGATGGGGTCGTAAACGCCAGCGGGTAATTCTGGGAAAAATTTTCTGAGAGGATTAGAGAGGGATATTTTATTTTCCTCGATCAGGAAAGCAAGGCAGGCAGCAGTAAGCTGTTTAGAAAGTGAACAGAGATAAAAGATGGTATCCTGATCAATAGGGATAGAGTGTTCCAGAGAGGCACAGCCGTAATAATATGAATCAAAGTAAGATTTTTTACTAATGATAGAAATGGCAAATCCGGGTGAATTACCTCCCTGCCATTCTTTTAATAATTCATTAATCAACTTTTTTAATATGTCCATAAATTTTTCCTATTCTAATTTCACAGAGTAAAAAAACAATATCCTGAAAAAAGTGTAAATAAATTTTTTCTGGCTGGGAGGTATTGAGTTAAGATGCGAAGCAGATTGACTTAAGACTGGGAGGGAATAATGGTCGTGCTCAAGTCAATCTGATGAGTACATCATCTTAACTCGATAACTTAGTTGGGATTAGAGAAAATAAAGAAAAAGCCCGGAATTCCGGGCTTTTTGCTTTTATATGTTTAATTATTAACTATCCAGTTTACCAGACCTTTTGCCTGGAATATTTCCAGCAGAGCCGGGGGTAGTGGTGGGAAGGGGAATTCCTTTCCAGCAATAATAACCAGCCCTTTTTCCAGATCAACATTGACTTCATTACCAGGATTATAGGCATCAACCACATCGGGCAGAACAATAATAGGTAAACCCTGATTAACTGAAGAACGATAGAAAATCCGGTTAACTGATTTCACGATAACAGCTTTCACTCCGGCATGAGCAAGTCCTACGGCAGGATGCTCGCGGGATGAACCGCAGCCAAAGTTTTCACCAGCTATCAATACATCACCGGATTGCACATTCCTGGTGAAATTAGGATCGAAATCTATGAAAAGATAGGGCATGATAGCTTCGGGATCTGAGCTGAGCACTTTGTAGGTAAGATTCCCGGCAAACATCTGGTCAGTATTCAGGTTATCCACATCGGCATAATTCCAGGTAGTGCCTAATCTGCGATTATCTGTTTCTGCAATTGTAACGGTGTCTGATTGTTCATGCTGATAAGGGAATTTATCATTAGCTTTGAACCCGCGAGGATCAGTGATTGCACCCTTAAGAGCTGAATATGCTACTGCTGCAGGTGAAGCCAGATAAACAAAAGCCTTTTTATTACCCATGCGTCCCAGGAAATTACGGTTAGCAGTTGATAATATATTATAACCATCAGCAGGAATTCCCTGACCAGTTCCCAGGCAGGGACCGCAGGAAGAGCTGAGGATCACAGCACCGGCATTCATCATTTTGGCGATGAGTCCTTCTTCCATAGCCTGAAGATAGATTTCTTTTGATGCCGGGCATACCAGGAGCTGGAAGCCTTTCGGGATCTTCTTGCCATCCAATATCTGGGCAGCAATGCGCATATCTTCCAGACGACCATTTGTGCAGGTGCCAATAAGAGCCTGATGAATCGGGGTACGTTCAACTTCTGAAAGCGCTTTCACATTATCTACGTGATGTGGGCAGGCAACCAGCGGGAATACCTCGCTGAGATTGATATTAATTTCCTGAATATATGTGGCATCAGGATCTGCCCAGGTGCCATTTTCGATAGTATCTACACTCAGAAAGTCTGCCAGTACTTTATCTGGAGGGAATACAGCATTTTTTGCACCCATCTCTGAAGCCAGGTTTGCCAGGGTCATTCTTTGAGAAATAGTGAGGGTTTTCACACCATCACCATGATATTCGATAGAGCAGTAATTAGCTCCCGCAGAACCTATCATACCGATTATCCACAGCGAGATATCTTTGGCAAAAACTCCTTTTAAAAGTGAGCCAGTGAGATTGATCTTGATGGAATCAGGTACGCGAAACCAGGTTTCACCACGTTTCCAGAGTCCTGCAGATTCAGTTCTATCAATTCCGGCAGACATTGTATTAAAAGCTCCTGCGGTGCAGGTATGACTATCTGAACCAACAATGATCATTCCTGGTTTGGCATGATAGCTCATCACCTGATGACAAATACCATCACCAACATCATGAAATTTCTTGATACCCTGAACTTTTACAAAGTCACGTATTGCCTGATACTGGTTAGCGAGTTTATCAGTAGTGGGTGGAGCATTATGATCCAGTACAACCAGAAGCTGGTTAGGATCAGCAACCTTAGTACCACCCATCTTTTTGAATGTGTTTGCAATACTGGCAGTATTATCGTGTGTGAGCACCAGATCAGGTTTGGCAAATACTATTGAACCCGTCTGGGCACCAAATATTTTTTCTACATAAGTCTTTCCCATAATTTCTCCTTCCTTTATCCGAAGATTCCACCTTTATGGTAGATTTCCATTTGCACATCAGAGAATGGTTCTGCCTGAATACTATTATTATTAGTTTTATTAGTGATCTTACCACTGGTAAAATCTACTTTGATCATATCGCCATCTTTGAGATCAAGTATAGCGATATCATTATATGTCATGATCGGGAAGGCAGCATTAATGGCATTACGCTCATAAATTGAACCAAAGGATTCAGCTATAATCGCCTGAACTCCCAGTGATTTAAAGCAATCCACTGCCTGCTGTCTGCTGCTGCCCGAACCAAAATTCTTTTGCACAACAACAATATCACCGGGTTTTGATTTTTTGGCAAAATCTTCATATCCAGCCAGATTATCAAAGGTGTATTGTCCCATTTCAGCCAGGTCAGTAATGGTGAGGTAGCGATTATGGAAGATCATGTCAGTATCAATATTATCTTCTTGGATGAACCAGACACGTCCTTCAATCTGTTCGGGTTTAGCCGTTTTCTTCTCCGTATCATGAGTTGTCTTTGCTTGAGCCTGGGAAGCAGTTTGAGTAAACAATGCCGGATGATCAGGAATACAATCTGGAGTTGTGATATAGCCAGCTACAGCAGAAGCTGCTACAGTGGCTGGAGAAGCCAGATATACACTTCCTTTCCCCTGTTTGCCAGGGAAATTACGATTGCCAGTAGAGATAGTGATCTCACCAGCGCCATTTTGACCTATCTGCCCGGCAGCACAACCAGCACAACCAGCGTTACCCACCAGACCTTCAGCATCTTTGAATATCTTGATCAATCCTTCCTGAAGTGCCTGATTCCAGACATCATCTGTGGATGGAACTATCTTAAGCACAACGCCTGGAGCTACTTTTCTACCTTTCAAAATTACAGCAGCTTCCCGCAGATCTTCTATTCTGCCATTTGTGCAACTGCCAATAAAGGCACTATCTATTTTAATTTTATCAAGTGATTTTACAGCAACCGTGTCATGCGGTTTACCAGGCTGAGATGTACGAGGCACAAAAGTACTGAAATCCAGCTCCAGAACCTGGTCATAGTCAGCATTTTTATCTGCTTCCACAAGTTCCAGCTTTCTACCTGCCATTTTAGATGAGAACTTCATAATTTCTTCATTAGGCGTGAAGAGAATTGCAATGCAGCCCATCTCTGTAGCCATACTGGAGATTGTGATGCGTTCATCCAGAGTGAGTTTATCAATATCTTCACCATAAATTTCCACAGCGTATCCCAGAAGAGTATTTGCACCAAATTCTGCCAGCAGATTAAGCGCAATATCCTTTGCTGCAATATTCGCTGGGCGTTTGCCTTTTATAGTGAGTTTTACCGATTTGGGAACTTTGAACCATACCTTGCCATTTGCCCAGGCTGCGGCAATATCCTTATCACCCATACCTTGACCAAAAGCACCTACGGCACCCATAATATTGGCATGAGAATCTGTGCTGATTGCTGTGGATCCAGAATAAGCAAGACCCTTATCCATGAGAATATGAGTTCCGATACCGCTGTTAATATCAAACACTTTTAGGGCCTGCTCACGAGCATAAACACGACATATCTGCTGATTAACAGCATACTTCTGATCGCTGCCGCCGGGATTACAGTCAAAGGTGAACATTGTGAGTTTAGGATCAGCTAATGTCAGGTTATTATCCTGCATATTCTTTACTACATTAGCTCCGCCAAAATCACGTGCTACTCGGGCATCTATAAAGATATCTACAATATCACCAGGATTCACATCAGTTTTATCACTGTGATTAACCAGGATTTTTTCTATAAGGGTTAAACTCATACGTCCTCCTAAACCTGCAATCTGCTTTTAAAGGGTAAAAAGGTCATGAAATCAGCATGATGAACAATGTATGCTTCGGTAGTGCGCTTGATCATATCACCTTCGCCAGCGTGAGCTGCTATAATGTGAGAAACAGGGGCTGGAACACCACATTCTTCTGCCAGTGATACTCCACTGAATGGATGACGCAGATATTTGCCATAAGAGCCCTGCACCGCTTTGCCATTTTCATCCAGAACATATTCCACCAGCTTGCCCACATCACAAAGAATGGCACCAGCTATCAGTACGTCCATATCAACCGGCAATTCACCATGATATGAGTTATTAACTATCTCACCAGCATCTTTGGCAATATGCACCACGCTGCGTTTATGATCCATAAAAGTAACCTTAAGGTCAGGACCGCAAAGCAAAGTGAAAGGAATACGCATCAGGTCTTCTGCCGTAAGTACGCTTCTTTCCAAAGCAATTTTCCAGGTTTTTTCTGTCTGGGCACGCAATTGCTCATCTTTTATCCATTCCAGTTCCGGCCACAATTCCTTTACTGTCATTATTCCTCCTATTTATAAAGCTGCAATGATAGCATCAGTCATCTGCTGAGTGCTTGCTGCACCTTTTGAAACTACATCTGGCTTACCGCTCATTTTCATCATGTCATAAGTGCGAACTTTGCCTTCCTCCACTACTTTGGAAACGGCTTTTCTGATCGTAATCGCCTTATCTGTCTCACCAATGTGATCCAGCATCATGCAGGCAGATAATACCATAGCGATAGGAGATACTATGGATACTTCATAATCAGCATATTTGGGAGCAGAACCGTGAGTCGGTTCAAAAATAGCCACTTTTTTGCCAATATTAGCACTGCAGGCAAAACCTAATCCACCAGTTAAACCAGCAAAACCATCAGATACGATGTCACCGAACATATTTCCGGCAATGATCACACCATAAGTTTCTGGATTCTTGGTCATCCACATCATCTGGGCATCTATATTCGTATAATTAAAGGTGATTTCTGGATATTTATTTTCTAATTCACGACAGATTGCCAGCATCATGCCAGAAGTTTCACGGATCACGTTTGGTTTCTCGCAAAGTGTTACTTTCTTATAACCAAATTCCTTGGCATATTCAAAAGCCTGTTCGCAAATACGCTGAGAATACTTCTTAGTGAAAATGCGGGTACTGATCGCCAGCTCTTCGCGGGGGCACCAGCCAAAATTTTTCACGAATTTAGGATGTGTCATCAAGCCTTCATACACCTTATCAGGAGGATTTGTCCATTCCACACCACCATAAAGACCTTCGGTATTTTGACGGAAAATAACCACATCTACTTCAGGTTCTTCGATTGTATCTCCAGCACCACGACGAATAAAGTTCAAAGGGTTACCCTTAAATGTTTTGCATGGTCTCTGGCAGATATCAAGCAGAAAATGCTGACGTAAACCCACGATAGGGCTGTAATATACATGACCCTTATCCTGCTGAGTAGAGCACAATTCTTTTGCTGCTTCAGATTTTGGCTTGCTTGTGATAGCGCCAAAAAGACTGATACCATGTTCTTCTAATAAATCCAAAGTTCTCTGGGGAAGTGGATTTCCTTCTTTGCACCAGAATTCCCAGCCGATATCGGCATGAACATATTCTGCTTCAAATCCTACTGCATCAAGTACGCGAATCGCTTCAGGTAATACGGTTTTTCCTATGCCATCTCCGGGCATTGTTACAACGGTTCTTTTAGCCATTGTGTCCTCCATGTTTTATTTAGTTTTTACTTTTTTTACGCTATCTATCACTGTGCCATCTACCCATTTGATAATGGCAACTATATCGTCTTCCAGTTCTGGTTTAGCAGGTTTTCCGCAAATCGCTTCTGCCTCTGCTTTGAGTTGCTGAATTGTTTTAATTGGCAATCCGGAATGCTTTGTTTTATCTATCAAATCCTTTCTCAGAGGATTTATGGCAATACCACGTTCTGTAACTATCACATCCACCATACTGCCTGGCCCCACTATAGTAGTTACTTGATCAAGTATAACGGGCATCCGGTTACGGAAAAGAGGAATCGGTAAAATAGTACATTTGGCAAACAGGCAGTTCTGCCAGCCACCAATGCCATGCAGCAGCAAACCATCAGAATGCGTAACCACATTGCCATTAAAATTAACATCCACTTCTGTGGCACCCAAAACCACCAAATCCATCATGGTCAGATAAAATCCTTTGCTGTGATAATCATAAGAGTGGAATACTGAAATTGCGTAATGGTTATCATTTTTATCCATTGATTCCACAGCATTATGATCAAAAGTTTGACCATCCAGCATATATTCTAAAGAGCCTTCTTCCAGCATTTTGGTGCTGTATTTGGTGGTGCCACCTATGGACCAGCGAGCTCTCCAGCCTTTTCTCTTTAGAATTTCATGGATATATATTCCAATGGAAAGCGAAGTTCCACCAGCTCCCGCCTGGAAACAGAATCCATCATAGATAAGTCCCGCAGCTTCACAGAATTTTGCTGTAAGTTCTGCAATCAAAAGTCGATCAGGGCTTTTAGTTATCTGAGTAGTCCCGCTTACGATCATTTCAGGAATACCTATTTTATCCACTACCACCACATAATCAATATAATTGCCATGAAGCTGCATGGGTATGCAGGGGAATGGTATCAGATTATCTGTTACTATTATAGATTTATGGGCATATTGACTATCTGCCAGACCAAAACCGAGTCCACCGCAGGCAGAAGGTCCATGCAAACCATTAGCATTACCAAATGGATCGGCTTCAGGGGCTGCCAGCACGGCAATATCTATAACCACTTCACCATCTTCCACTGCCTGATAGCGTCCTCCGTGTGAACGCAGTATAGCTGTTCCACGCATTTTACCTTCTGAACAGTATCTGCCCAAAGGTCCATTCATACTGCCTTCGATATGATGGATAGTGCCATCATCCAAATATTTTATGACCTCGGCATGGCAGGGGAAAGAAGCCGAAGGGAACCAGACCAGGTCTTTGATTTTCATCTCACTGGCGATTTTGAAAACCTCATTCGCTACCAGATCGCCATTACGCAAATGATGATGAGTACTGATAATCATACCATCTCTCAGTCCGGCTGCCTGTAATGCTTCTTTTAAGTTGGGAACTACTTTATTTCCATCAGATGGATAATCTTCGGCGCATACTATAGGCGGACCATAACGGCGACCTTCTGGTCTATATTTTCCATTACCCAGATAGGGAACTTCTTTCTTACCATTTACTTCAGTTGGAACTGTGCGTCCTACAAAGTTTTTTACTAATTCGGCTGCCATTTTTAGTCCTCCTTCAGAAATTCATCACGCCAGTTTGCGTCTATCTTATTTAGCTTAAGTGCAATATCTATAGTGCGTTGAGCACGTTTCACAACAGGTGCATCAATCATCTTAGAACCAAGTGAAACGACTCCTTGTCCCTGTTCCTCAGCTATAATATAGGCATTCACGATTAGCTTTGCCTTGGCAATTTCGTTTTCATCAGGAGCAAAATTCTCATGAATTACAGGTATCTGACGAGGATGAATACAACCCATACCATCAAAACCAAGCTGCTTGGAATTCTGTACATTCTTCGCCAAACCCTCCATATTAGAAACATCACTGAACACGCTGTCTATCGGTTGGATCCCAGCTGCTCTGGCGGCATTGACGACCTGACATCTGGCAAAAAATGTCTCATTTCCTTCCAAGGTGCGCTGTGTACCCAGATCTGCTGTATAATCTTCCAGACCAATTGCCAGTCCAACTATATAGGGAGAAGCAGTTGCTATTTCATAGGCTTTTATCACGCCCAGAGCACTTTCAATTATTGGCATCAGCCAGATAGGATGTTCCAGATCATGCTTATCTTTCATCTCACCTATTACTTCTTCCAGAACTCCAATCTGTTCAGGATCTTCACATTTAGGTATCAGTATCACATTTACGTTATGAGGTAACAAATATTTCAGATCTTCAAGCCCGGCAGGGATTTGATTAATTCTCACCATCCGTTCTGCCCCATAGAAATCAAGAGCTCTTAGAGTATTTCGCACCAGGAAGCGTGTTTCATATTTTTTTGCAGGAGCAACAGAATCTTCCAGATCGAGAATGATTCCATCAGGTTTATGTAATCCGGCATTAATAGCCAGTTTGGGTGTATTGCCCGGTAGATAAAGTCTGCTTCTGCGATAACGGTCTTTTTTTGTACCATAAAGATTTTGAGTCAGCATCTCTGGCAGATATTCTTTATCGGTTTCGATAATTTCTCGAATTGCTGCTTCCAGACGTGCCTGAATTACAAAATTCAAAGCACCACTGTCTTCCACTGCCAGCTTACAATTTTTGATATTATAAAATTTAAGAACTTTCAGGCATTCCTGACGGATATTTTCACCATAAAGCACTTCCACTTTGCTTTTAAGATTAATCTCGATACCCCCGGATTTAGTAAGTTCCAAGGATACAAAACAGTCACTGCGAACTGATTTTCCTGAGTTACCGGCAGTTGCTTTTCCTGTCACAATCTACCTCCTTTTATCTATTTAAAAATTCTTTAAGGTATTGATAATTTTCTTCAAGCTTTCCCTGATGAGCAATACAGGCAGGCTTTATTTCTTCCGGCAGAGTAGAATCTGCTATTGATCTCTCGTAATCATTATCGAGCATGGCAGGTACAAATGGTTCCAGTACTGAATTAAAGAAATCTGAGGCTTCCCGGGGAAATTCACAGGGAAGATTATCAATTGCACATACTGCAAAACCTTTGCCCTTGAAACCGTCTGTAAGTTCATCTGTGGTTGGATTATAGATAAATACGGGATTGTCTGGCATAGTCACTTTGCGGGTAGCTTCAATAGAGCCTTCCAGATCGCAGGTAATATCACCGATCATAACAAGCTTAGGCTGCTTACTCTGTAATTTACTCAGTTCACTATTTTTTAGAAACACCGGATATCCAGATGCCCAATATATACCGCTCATATACATGGTACAATAAGGCAAATACTTCTCCATCTTTGATTTATATTGATCACCATTCACAAAATAATCAATTAACTCAAACCCAGTTCCGTCTTTTCGTTCAACCAGGTGTTCTTCCTTGAAGATAGAAAGATACATCTCGTCTGCTCTATGATTTACTTCCAGTCCAGCTAATGCTGATGGCTCAACCTGGCGTATTGGAAAAGCTGATAATATTTCCTGACAACCAATAGATACATTGCCATAACCAAGCAGACAAATATTAAAGGGACATATTTCTGCCGGCAATCCATCTCTTTTGATTTCTTCACCAATTTCTTTTAATTCTGCCAGGCACTGCTCCAGAGAGTCATATTGATAGCTTTGTTTTACTTTCAAAAAAGGTGTGTTGATGCCATATTCCTGAAAGTAGCGCTGTCCGGCTGCCCAAAGTGCATCTACCATGCCGGCATTTCCCGCAAACTTGCCAAAAAATACCAGTCTTCTGCCTTTCTCGTCTATGATCTTCTCATAATCTAACAAAGTGCTCTTACTATCCAGAAAGTACTGCAGAAGTGGCATATTATAATCCTGTCCCTTGATAGTGTGTGAAAAAAACAGATGAGGCTTGCCCGGTATAAGGCTTTCGATTGGTATTTCCTTCACTCCCACGATCAGATCGCATTTACTAAGGTCATCACTCAGTTCAGCTCCGGCATCACGATATTCTTCGTCGCAA
Organism: Candidatus Stygibacter australis; assembly: GCA_030765845.1. Taxonomy (NCBI): domain Bacteria; kingdom Pseudomonadati; phylum Candidatus Cloacimonadota; class Cloacimonadia (SeqCode); order Cloacimonadales (SeqCode); genus Candidatus Stygibacter; species Candidatus Stygibacter australis. The sequence goes on along the minus strand of JAVCDJ010000041.1, from coordinate 35,808 downwards.
TATATTCTGATCTCAGAAGGTTGGATCACCACCTGATAACCATTATCCACCAGTTTTTTGACAGATTGCGGATTCATAGGCACCCGGCGTTCCCAGCGATTCTTAGTCTCTTTCATTATTCCTAATCTTTTCATTACTACCTCTTTTATATTTTTTAATTATTAGTTATAGAAACCTTTGCCGAAACAAAGGTCAGTTCAATTGGTTCCTTAATGATCTTCAGTTCCGCTGGAGTCAATTTTTGTCCTGTTTCTCTCCAGCTAACTATGGCACTTTTCTGTAGTTTTGAAATAGTTAGTCAAGTATAATCACAAAATTTTGTTCTTTTTTTTAGATTTAATTGTGATATTCAGTTTCGTCAGACGGCATTACTTAAAATGCAGACAAAAAAGAAAGGTTCACTGTGAAGTGAACCTTTCATTAACCTGAACCTGTCAGATAATCTGAGCAGGTTGATTATTGTTGATTAATAACGATTGCGCCTTGCTGGGCGTTCTTCTCTTGGCTTTGCCTGGTTAACTCTCAGGTTGCGTCCCAGAAGTGGGGTGCCATCTAAACCAGTAATAGCCTGTTCTGCAGCGGTATCATCAGGCATTTCTACGAATCCAAAACCTTTTGATCTTCCTGTTTCTCTGTCAATGATAACATTAACTGAAGCTACTTCGCCAAAATTGCCGAAAGCTTCTTTCAAATCTTCACTTGTGACCTGATAATCCAAATTTCCTACGTAAATATTCATCCTTTTCTCCTGTGAGTTTTAGTCAATTTTAATCTTGGATACAACTCACAAATATCCTTAGACTTTGTTAACTTTTCCTGTGGTTTGCTGTCAGTTCCAAATCGGAGTAAACCGAAAGGTTCTTTAGAAACTCAAGATAAGTTGTGTCTTTTCTGTAACACATCACTTTTATGTCAAGAAAAATCTTTTCTATTTAAATAGTTACGCTATCTTTTTCTGAAATTCTACTCTCAATAAATAGAAAAGTAAGGTTTCTCTAAGATTCAAATCAATCACATATTTTCCCTTGATCTGAAAATTATGACATTTGTATTTTAACTGATATTTCAATTTCTGGTAGCGTATTCTAATTCAATTATCGGATTAAAAAAAATGGGCAGACCTAAGTCTGCCCATAATATAGTTTGGTTTTTTTAATTTTTTCTACTATCCTCTTCTACTGGAAATTCATCAATGAAACCAACAGTAAATTGTAAAATTAAACTGGCATCATAAGCCTCCACACTACCGTTACCATCAACGTCACCAACCTCAATCTGCCATTCTTCCCAATCTGTGACTATCAAACAGAAATACTGTAATACCAGTGATGCATCCATAGCTTCCACCTCCTGGTTATGATCAATATCTCCATAGGGATAACCCCCAGAAACTGCTGACGAAAGTTCACTTTCATTAGCATGACAATCCACTGCCGTAACCTGATAGTCACCTGAATCTCCGATAATACTCATTATTGGCTCTGTACTGTAATCCAGCAAATCACCATCCCGATAAATGCTGAAATAAGCAAAATCTTCATCAACGGATTCATTCCAAACGAGATAACCAGAATCAAAGAGCAGCTCTGACGGCACTGCCGGACATATATTATCCAGTGAATAACCAGACATAATATTACTTACAAAGTTCCCCTCTTCCATTGCTGCAATAACCCGAAAATCATATACATTGGGATATCCAGGCATTGAGTCCTGCAAAGTATTAACCTGTACGAAATAATTATCTGCTCCATAAGCAATAGTGGAATTAGCTGCTGTCCAGTTATCTTCAAATAAATACTCTACCTGATATGATTCACCTGGACGCACGATCAGACTGTCAGTATCAAAACAGCTCCCTGTGAATGAAACTATCACCTTTCCTCCCTGATCATCAGGTACATCTACAATATCTTCTATTACAGGATAAGCAATAAACTCTCTTATTACTAGAACTGTATCACTGACAGTAGCTCGACTCTGCTGATCATCTGCATAAAATATCACATTTTCTGCTCCTGACCAGTTAATTTCAGATGAAATTATTGCCAGGTTTCCCAAAATCTCTACTTCCAGTTCATCTCCCGGTATGGCAGAATAAAGTAAAGCATCATCATCTATATCAAAAGCATAATCGCTTAGATCAATATTCAGCTCTCCAGCGATATCCAGGAAGAGTTGTTCAGGCATATTTAACTCAGGTATATCATTTACAGGATTTATTGTTACTTCTATAATCTGTTGTACAATATCTCTTAATGAGTCGTTATCATCTGTTGAAAACTGATTTATTAGTTTACTGCTAAAAGTTGATGTCTCTCTGCTAAATCTCTCTGAGATATTATCATTAAGGAAAAATGTAATTTCCTCAGTCCCAAACCAGTTCGGTGTATTGGATTCAAAAACTACTTCCAAGTCTAAAATTTGAACATTGATGTGTTCCGAATTGTCAGCACTTAATGTCAAAATATCATTCTCTCCCCAAACTTGAGAACAAAAAGTGCCAAAATCATAACTACTGGATAGCATATCTTCTTCGGCTTCAAATGAACCAGTGATTTCTAAAATTGGTGGATCATTAACAGGAGTGACAATTACATCCAGATTATCTGTTACACTTTCTCTTGATGAATCGGTACTAACTGTGAATGCAATCATTTCATCACCAAACCAGTTTAGAGAGGCTGTAAAGTCCAACACCAAACCTTCATTGCTAATCAGGACTTCGACATTTCCGTTCCAGTTTACAGTCAATTCCTCGAGATTGTAATATGTAATGTAATCTTCCAGATCAAGAATTGTAGATTCATCCTCATTAAAGGTTATTGTTTCAGGCAGATTTAGTATAGGATCAGGACTTAAAACAGTTATATAATTCTCTTTCAATTCAGTAGAACTTTCACGTGACACATCATTAGAAACTGTCAAACTCACACTATAAACTCCAGGTTCCTCATAAGTCCATACCGGATTCTGCACACTACTGTCTATAACTCCATCATTCTGGAAATCCCATTCCCAACTTGTTATATTGCCTGCAGATAAATCAGTGAAATTAACTTCTAAAGGTGCCAGTCCGGATGTGTTATCAGCAATAAAATCTGCTTCTAAGTCATTAACAAAATTTACTTCTGCGATGGCAAATCCCATTCTCTGATATCCCCATGCTCCCTGATATGAACTGAAAAAAAGCTTGAGTTCATTTGATTCTATCTCAGGTAATAACGAGAAATATCCTTGAGAAGTATCATAACTGCTTATTTGCCAATCTTGATAAGGTAGAAATGAAGATATCGAATACTGATTCCAGGATATACCATCGTTCGAAGTCCATACTCCGACACTATCTTCCTCAGCAAAAGATCTTAGCGCATAATACTGATTTCCGTCATGCCGGATTGAAGTTCCAACGTAAATGCCCGGATCATTATTTATCTCCCAGTTAAATCCATCATCAGATTCGGCATAATAACAATCGCCATAATAAGAATGGCAAAAAAACATTTTAAAAATGCCATTTACATAAACTACATTAGGATTCAATATCCCGTGATCTCCAGGTGGTATTTCTGTATAAGAAATAATTGGATTATTTTCATATTGAGTCCAATTTATTCCATCAGGCGAAGTTGCAACTCCAATTGAACCATTAGCATTTAAATTTTGATCATCTCCATAATAAAATGCATAATATGTCCCCTCTCTCTTAATCACTGAACCTATTTTGATACGAAATGAAGACCAGTTCTGAACATCTCTTTGGATAACCGGATTATTAGTACTTTTTGTCCAGTTTATACCATCGCTTGAGGTAGCTAAACCGACTTCCATATAGTTAGGAACCATGGCAGTATAATACATTTTGTATTCATCATCATCATCCAAAACATAATTATTTACGAAATAGTGCTCCCATCCAGTTCCATTGACCGTTAGTATTGGATTATCCTCAGATTTTACCCATTCGAGGTTTTCTAAACCTTCAGATACGGTAATATAATTATTCTTTAAGATATTATCACTATCAGTATCATTACTAATCGTTAAACTTACACTGTAAATTCCAGCTTCTTCATAAGTCCATACCGGATTCTGCACACCACTGTCTATAACTCCGTCATTCTCAAAATCCCATGCCCAGCTAACTGGTTCACCAGTAGATAAGTCAGTGAACTGTATTACATCACCTACGGTTATGTTTGTTTGTTCTGCTGTGAAATCTGCCTGCAAAGTAATGCCACTATCATTATAATTGTATATATACGCTGATCCGGAATTAGAGCCGTTATCGTTATCGGAAGGGGATCCTATCAGGGCATAGTCACTTGAAATTGATACGGAACTCCCAAAATAATCCTCTGCATCTCCATCCGATGCTGTGATTTTTTGCTGTTCTACCCATTCTGCTCCATTATAATGGAAGATATATGCTGATCCGGAGTTAGAGCCATTATCGTCGCCGTATCTAGCACCGATCAGGGCATAATCACCTGAAATTGATACGGGAGCCCCAAAGCAATCCTCTGCATCACCATCCGAAGCTGTTATTTTTTGCTGCTCTACCCATTCTGTACCATTATAATGGAAGATATAAGCTGATCCGGAGTTAGAGCCATTATCATCATCTCGGGAAGCACCGATCAGGGCATAGTCACCCGAAACTGAGGAGCTCCCAAAATGGTCATCTGCAGCTCCATCCGATGCCAAAAGTTTTTGCTGCTCTACCCATTCTGCACCATTATATTGGAAAATATATGCTGATCCGGAATCAGAGCCGTTATCGTCATCTTGATAAGCACCGATCAGGGCAAGGTCACCTGAAATTGATCCAAAACCAAATCTATCATCTGCATCTCCATCTGATGCAATGAGTTTTTGCTGCTCTACCCAGGATGTGCCATTATAATAGAAAATATAAGCTGATCCGGAATCAGAGCCGTTATCGTCATCTTGATAAGCACCGATCAGGGCAAGGTCACCTGAAATTGATACAGAACCAAATCTATCATTAAAAGCTCCATCTGATGCCGTGAGTTTTTGCTGCTCTACCCAGGATGTGCCATTATAATAGAAAATATAGGCTGATCCAGAATAATCTCCGTTATCGTCATCCCACATTGCACCGATCAGGGCAAAATCTCCTGAAATTGATACGTAAGACCCAAACCAATCATTAGAAGCTCCATCAGAGGCTGTGAGTTTTTGCTGTTCTACACAGGATGTGCCATTATAATAGAAAATATAAGCTGATCCGGAAGCAGAGCCGTTATCGTCGTCATATCTAGCACCGATCAGGGCAAAATCTCCTGAAATTGATACGCCACCCCCAAAATAATCACTTGAAGCTCCATCTGAGGCAATTAATTTGATTTCTTCCAAATTAAAACTTACATTAATATAGTCCATCTTGACTTCTGTATCGCTATCACGTTGCTCTTCATTACTGATAGTAAGACTCACGCTGTAAACTCCAGGTTCCGGATAAGTAAATATTGGATCCTGAACATTACTGTCAATTACTCCATCATTCTCAAAATCCCATGCCCAGCTAACTGGGTCACCAGTAGATAAGTCAGTGAACAGTATTGCATCACCTAATGTTATATTTGTTTGATCTGCTGTGAAATCTGCCTGCAAAGTATTGCCACTATCATTATAATTGTATATATAAGCTGATCCGGCACCATCTCCAGAAGCTCCGACCAGGGCATAATCTCCTGAAAGTGATACATGGCCCCCAAACCAGTCTTCAACACCACCATCCGATGCTGTGATTTTTTGCTGCTCTACCCATTCTGCACCATTATAATGGAAGATATAAGCTGATCCGGAATAATTGCCGTTATCTTCATCCCAACTAGCACCAATCAGAATATAATCTTCTAAAAGTGATACGGAACATCCAAAACGATCACTTTCATCTCCATTTGAAGCTGTAAGTTTTTGCTGCTCTACCCATTCTGCACCATTATAATTGTATATATAAGCTGATCCAGACCAATCACCGTGATCGTCATCCCCCCAAGCACCGATCAGGGCATGATCACCTGAAATTGATACGGAATTCCCAAAATGATCATCAACATCACTATCCGATGCCGTGAGTTTTTGCTGTTCTACCCATTCTGTACCATTATAATGGAAAATATAAGCTGATCCGGAACAAGAGCCATAATCGTCATCTTTATTAGCACCAATCAGTGCAAAATCTCCTGAAATTGATACCTTATCCCCAAATTCATCCCATTCATTTCCATCCGATGCCGTTATCTTTTGCTGCTCTACCCATTCTGCACCATTATAATAGTAGATATATGCTGATCCGGTTCTATTGCCATTATCGTTATCACCAGAAGCACCGATCAGGGCATAATCTCCTGAAATTGATACGAAATGCCCAAAATAATCACCTGCATATCCATCCGATGGCGTAAGTTTTTGTTGCTCTACCCAGGATGTGCCATTATAATGATAGACGTATAAAGAGCCTGAATTATCTCCGTTATCGTCATCAAAATAAGCACCAATCAGGGCATAATCACCTGAAATTGATACGGTAGCCCCAAAACGATCACCTGTATCTCCATCCGATGCCGTGAGTTTTTGCTGCTCTACCCAGGATGTGCCATCATAATTATATATATAAGCTGATCCGGAGTTAGAGCCATTATCGTCATCCCAATAAGCACCGATCAGGACATTATCACCTGAAATTGATACGGAACCCCCAAACTTATCATTTACCGTTCCATCCGAGGCAATTAATTTGATTTCTGGAAGAAGAATATCAAGTAAATCAAATTCTCGGTAAGCAGACCAATCATAAATAGGCAATTGATTAGAATCTAAAGCGTGTACCTGCCAAAAGTATGTGTTCTGACTTAACTGATTTTGCAGTGCTATACTCAGTGTAAACTGACTACTTGTTACTATTCCATTTGCTAACCAATCTCCACTGTCATTATTAAAGCCTATAGCCGGGGAAACAAAACCATCATTATTATCAATCAAAATTTCATAATACGAAGCTCCTGATATATCAGTCCAATCAAAGAGTATGTCATTTTCACCTTTATTAAACTCCGCTTGATCAGCAGGCTCGATAAGGGTAGGTGCATTGGGTTGATTCAACAAATAAAACTCTCGTATATCTGACCATTCCCCTGTAACTGGAACCTGATTGCTATTCACTATCCAAACTTTCCAATAGTATAAATTCTGATCAAATTGGTTTTGCAGAGAGGTTGTCAAATTGAAACTGCTTTGACTGGTAAATCCCTCAGCAATCCAGTCATTATTTTGATTATTAAATCCTATAGCCGGTGAACCAAAACCTTCATTATTATCAATCCATATTTCATAATATGAAGCTCCTGATACATCAGTCCAATCAAAGAGAATATCATTTTCACCTTTATTGAACTCCGCTTGATCAGCAGGTTCGATAAGGGTAGGTTCATCGAGTGGAACAAATAAGGTAAATTGCCTTACATCCGACCAATCCCCTGTGATAGGAACCTGATTGCTATTCACTATCCAAACTTTCCAATAGTATAAATTCTGATCAAGCTGGTTTTGCAGAGAGGTTGTCAAATTGAAACTGCTTTGACTTGTAAATCCCTCAGCAATCCAGTCATTATTTCCATTATTAAATCCTATAGCCGGTGAACCAAAACCTTCATTATTATCAATCCATATTTCATAATATGAAGCTCCTGATACATCAGTCCAATCAAAGAGAATATCATTTTCACCTTTATTGAATTCTGCCTGATCAGCAGGTTCATTAAGAATAGGCACATCCCTTAAATCTCTATTTTTATCTATAAAAGCGGTAGGCTCGTAGTAACTTTGATTGATCTCATCAGTTGTCCATCCAGTCACCCACGCTGAAGGGCTACGATATACTTTCAGCACTTCAAAATGTAGATGTGCCCAATATTCATTATTATATCCTTTTCCAATGGTTCCGATTGTTTGATTTTTTACCACATTTTCACCAACTGAAACAAATATATCTTGCAAATGGGCATATTGAGTCCATATTTGCGTCCCATCAGGTAACAAATGCTCAACTAATATAATATTACCCCATCCAGTTCCGTAGTTACCAAGCTCAACAACAGTACCATGCGATGCAGCATAAACAGGATCTCCTAAATCTGTATCACTACCTCCATTTCCATTAAAATCATTCGCAGGATGATATACTTCCTCATCTGTCAATTCCAACCATCCCCATCCAGCGGTTGTATTGTATCCATCTCCATCTGGATAACCAACAGGATAATCGAATCCATCTGAGACTGGAACTGCATAGAGACTATAAACAGTAGAAATCAAGATTACAAATATGGTAATTGTAATCAATTTTTTCATTTTTCCCTCCAATTATTTTACTATATAAACAACCTTTTCATTAGCAAAGATTAATATAACTACTTCGTAACCGGTTTCATATAGTAGATTAACTTTGCACTAACAAGTTGCTTACATCTTTAATATTCATTAGTGCAAGATATATACTGCTTGATTACGATAATAAGAAACCAATTCTCTTTAATTACTAAATTCACTTATTTATTAACTCTGTATTTCTTTTTTTGATAAGATTTTTGTATTATTCTTGTCAAGATAAACAAGGTGAAGATGTACTTATAATTAATAATTTGATAGTCTTTATTTAAATATCTAAAATATTATACAATAAATTAGTTATTAACCTTAGTACTATATTTTTAGTGATGTTTCCTTGAATGTAGCTATTTAAAAGAAATAAATTAGAATTATTATTTATATATTGATATGATTCCTAATTAATAAATTATATAGTTTTTCTTAAATATTATTCACTCATACAAATCAGGCTCAATATAAGAGCTATGAGTTTTTTATTGTCCATGATACTCGAAAGTGTACCAGAAAAATATGGAAAAGCAATATGATTGATGGGAGATTGGCAAATATACTTGTTCAATTTATACAAATTTTCAGTTTTTATACTCTATAACATCTGTTTAATCATCTCCTATAAGGTGGTATTAAGGTGGAACAACAAAGAACTATCTAACATAAAAATGTGAGTACGTGCTTTGTTGTTCCGGGTCTAATGCTTTTTAGGGGTGGGAAGGAATTGGGGAAATCCTGAAAGCACTACTGTGTGTGTATTTTGCTGGATATGGGAAGAAATTATTTAAATAAAATCAGTAATTTTGAGAAAAATAGCTCATCTGGTGATGAAAATGGAGAAAATGAGTGTAAGGATCAGGGAAATCATCAAGATATGGGATATACGTATAAACAGTGCAGAATTGATGTTACTGGCAGGGTAGAAAAATATTAAAGATAGAGAGTGCTGGTGGAAGTTTCGTGACTGGCGATGGGGAATATTTGAGCGGGAACATCAGCAGAGTCGAGAAGTTTTTTGAGATATTTCAGGACTGGGAATTCGGTGTGGAAATGTCCTGCTTCAATGAGGGGGATGGGACTATCAAGTCGGGAATGATAGCCGAATTCACCGGAGAGATAGACGTCAGCCCTATTGGAAGCAGAAGAAATCATACTGCTGCCACTACCACCACAGACAGCGATTTTCTGAATAAGAGTATCGGGTTTTTTATTTGCGAGCCAGACTCTCACGAATGGAGAAGAGAGGACATCTTTGACTTTATGAGCAAAATCTGAGATAGTAAGGGGTTCAGGCAATATACCAATCACTCCCATGCCATAGACATCATTTTCTCTATTTTGGGGATTAACTGCATATACCGGATCAGGAGAAGGATGATTTTTATGGATAGCGGCAATAACTTTATTGAGTTTGAAGCTGTCACAGAAAAACTCAAGTTTGATCTCCTCAGGGGTAGGATAGTAATGCAGATTACGGGCACCGTTTTTGATCAGTGCCTGTGAGAGGATTTCCTGATTTGAAGGCAGGATATATACAGATACCTGATAAAGTTCACTGCCAATAGAAGTGGAAAGAGATTGCAGTTCCGTTAATTCAAATAATTCAGCGAGTTGCGAATTTACTCCACCGGGTGCAATATCCAGATTTGTATGAGCAGATATGACAGAAATATTGTTCTTTATGAGTTTGATGTAGAGCGGATTAGTGATTTTTTTAATGGGCTTAAAGATGAGCGGGTGATGCGAGATGATCAGGTTTGCACCTATACGGATCGCTTCATCAACAACTCTATCTGTAATATCAAGGCAAAGGAGTACATTATTGATCTCAGTGGAGGCATCTCCCAGCAGGAAGCCCACATTATCCCAATCATAGGCAAGGGCTGGAGGAGCACAATCGTGAATAATTTTAATCAGAGTACTGGTCGTAATTTTTCGGGTCATCTTTTATCCTGTAAAAAATATTTTTTGCTTCATGATAATCAAATCCGCGTTTGGCAAGATATTCGCAAACTTTTCTTTCTCTTTTTTTCTGGTCTGGCAGTTTCCAGCGAAAATAAAGCTGTTCAACTAAATTTTCCAGAACCTTATTTTGAGATTCCTGATCATATATCTCATAAAGTAATGTATTAATCAAGTGAGATGGTATCTGTTTTTCATAGAGTTTACTTTTAATTTCAGCCAGGCTTTTCTTTCTATCAATGAGCGATTCGATCAGCAATCGGGTAAATCTTTCATCATTAAGATAGTTATATTTGCTGGCTTTATCAATTAAGACCTCAACGATATCTGCAGCAAAAGGCAGATGGAGAAGATATTGTCTGCTTTGGGCAATTGAGCGTTCCTGAAATGCAAGCCAGTTAAGAAATTTATTCCAAACTATAGAGATTATTTCCTGATTAATTTTATCAGCAAGATCCTGATCAATCTCCAGCTCTATTTTATTATCAAGACCCAGATTCCGGAGCGCTTTTGAAGTGAGGATACCCCGGATCTGATCATCAAATTCAATGACAAAAACTCTATTATTTTTCTGTTTTATCTTTAGCAGTATCATCAGCCACGATCATTCCTAATTCCTGTTTGATCTTGTTTTCTATATCAAGATATATCTCGGGATTTTCGTTGAAAAATTCTTTAACCTTTTCCGCACCCTGACCAAGTTTTGTTTCACCGCAAGAGTACCATGAACCGCTTTTATTAACGAGTTTGTATTTAATGGCAAGATCAAGGATAATATCAATTTTGGAAATTCCCAAACCAAAGGTAATGGGGAATTCCACTTTTTTGAAAGGAGGAGCAAACTTATTTTTAACAACTTTGACGCGAACCATATTGCCTACTATTTCGTCAGCTACGCCAACTTTTTTGATTGAGCCTATTTTACGGACTTCCAGTCTCACAGAAGCATAAAATTTGAGAGCTACTCCACCAGTTGTGGTTTCAGGGTTCATATATGAAGGAACGCCAATTTTCATTCTGGTTTGATTAATAAAAATCACAGCGGTATTGGTTTTACTAATAATACCGGTAAGTTTTCTAAGAGCCTGGGACATTAATCTGGCTTGCAGACCCACGTGAGAATCACCCATACTGCCTTCAATCTCAGCTCTTGGCACCAGGGCAGCCACAGAATCAACTACAATGAGATCAACGGCATTACTCCGAACCAGGGTTTCCACAATTTCCAGTGCCTGTTCACCACCATCGGGCTGAGAAATGAGCAGATTATCAGTATCAACTCCAATACTTTTGGCATATATGGGGTCAAGCGCATGTTCGGCATCTATAAAAGCCACAATACCATTCAATTTTTGTGCTTCTGCCACAACGTGGAGAGCAAGAGTAGTTTTTCCTGAAGCTTCAGGGCCATAGATTTCAGAGACACGCCCGCGGGGGATACCGCCAATTCCCAGGGCAGCATCAAGACAGAGAGCGCCAGTGGGAATCACATTTACATCAATTTGGGGTTTTTCACCCAGTTTCATAATAGTACCAGCGCCGAATTGTTTTTCGAGTTGGCTCATTGCGGTTTTGAGAGCCGAATTTTTGTCTTTGCTATTCATAATATAGTCTCCTTTAGATATTTACAAAGCAAAAGAAAATAGAGGTTGGTAGATAGGACCCTGAGGTTTAAGAATACTTTTGAACAGGGTAACTTTATCTGGTGAAAAGCTGATTTGATCTAACTGGAGCTTCATGGCAGCAGCCGTAAAGTTCTCTTGCAGAGCAGCTTTGAATCTTGCGAGAGTAACGTGAAAAACAAGAGATTTATTGTCTAATTTATATCCCAGATCAGAAATATCAGAAACCAGATGTCTATGAATACTTTTAAGTTCATCTGATTCTGCCTGGTAATTAACCCAAAGCAGGCGTGGCTTGCCGGAAGGGATCAATTGCAGTTTTGGTTTTGATAATTGAATAGGTTGAAAATCAGCAAATTTATCCGTAATTATCTGCTTGATCTCTGGTAGATGAAATTCATAGATATCACCCAGAAACTGAAAAGTGATATGTAGATTTTCTGGTATGACCCAATTGGCATTCTTCTGGTTATACTGTTGTAAATCCTGGCAGACGGAAGCAAACTGTGATCTTAGATCATCAGATAATTCCAAAGCTATAAAGGCGCGCATTAAATTATTGTGACCTTTTATAGCCGATATTACGCAGGAATTGTTTTCTCCGGGTTACATCACTATCAAGCTCTACGCCTTTGGGGGAGTATCCGTCAATTACACCAAGGACAGCTCTTCCCTGTTCAGTTTCTGCCAGGATGACCTGAACGGGATTGGCTGTGGCACAAAAAATGGAAACAACTTCACGGCAATCTTTTATCGCCGGGAGAACATTAATGGGAAAAGCATTTTTGAGAATGATCAGGAATGTGTGACCAGCCAGTAATCTTTTTTGATTTTGCATTGCCATTTCAATCAGTTCAGGATCGGTTCCTTCCTTACGGATGAGGCAGGGACCGGAGGCTTCATTAAAGGCAAGACCAAATTGAATACCAGGAACGCAGTTCACAAGAGCTTCATAGAGGTCTTCTACGGTTTTGATAAAGTGTGACATACCAAAAATGATATTATAATCCTCAGGCACTTTTATCGGTTCGATAATCGTCTTCATACAAATCTCCATAAATTTAGTTTTTGGATATAATATCCCCTTGCTGAGAGAACTAAGATATGATAAAAATTTATAAGTTGAGTAAAAGGTCAATAAGAATTATAAAAAATCTGGATAAGTGATAAAGAAAAAGACCGGCAAGCGGTCTTTATCTTTATACTACTTTTTTTACCTTATTAGCTTTAAGGCAAGCCGCGCAAACTTTGACGGATTTAATTACGCCATTGAAATCGGCTTTCATTTTGGTAAGATTAGGGTAGAACTTTCTCTTGGTAGCGTTTAAAGCATGACTTCTATTATTGCCAGTCAAAGCTCTTTTTCCGCAAATATCACATACTCTTGACATAATTCACCTTCCACATAATATTCTGTCTCGCCAAAAAATTGTATTGCTTGATTTATGGCAAGTAAATTATTATAAATATTATATATTATGACAAAAATTGCCCTGGAAGTAAATTTTATTAGGTTATCTGAAAGATGTTTTTTTGCAGGAATGTGTAGGGAATTGTGTCTAAGGTGTAAAGAGCAGGAAAAATGAAAGAAAAAATATTAGAAGACCTGATGGAAAAAGAAGGCAAGAAGGTATTTAACATGATACTGAGGATGGTAAGGCAGCGTCAGGAAGCTGAGGATCTTTTTCAAGAGGTATTCATGGCATTTTATCAGAATATTGAAAAAGTGCAGGAATCGGCATTGAAATCATACCTTTACCGAATTGCCTATAATAAAACTCTAAATCAGATCAAGGCTCGCAAGCGGGATTTAAAATTTATGATGGGACAACTTAATCAACCTCAGATAGTAGATGAAAAAGAGAATGTAATCGAAAAACGAAATAAATTGGTCAGGGAAAGTCTGGCATTACTTAAGCCTCAGGAAGCACTGCTGATCGAGTTGCAGTTTTTCCAGGGCAAGAGTTATAAAGAAATATCAGAAATTATTGGAAAAAGTGAAAGTGCCACAGATTCAAGATTGGTGAGGGCTAAACGTAAGCTTCATGAGATTTTAGAGAGTAAAGGAATAAATAAATTGCAGGATAACCTTCTGGCTGCTGTCCTGTAGAATAGAGGTAAGTAAAATGAAAAATAATGAAAAAGAAAGTATGACAGACAACAAGATAAGAGATTTCTTATCAGCCTACCAGGATGAAGATGTTCCGGTAGATCTACGGGAAAGAGTTCTTGATGCTGCCAGAAATTCTTCTTTATCTCCAGTAATAATAAAACTTGAGCCCATGTGGAAACGCTTATCTCTGGCAGCTTCCATTGCCGCTTTTGCACTGGGAATAGTGATGAGCAATCAGGTGTTTGCTTCAACCAGCACCAGCAGTGCAGATTTGAGTTATGGGGAAACGGGTTTATATAGTTATGTGATGGAGGGTGAATAATGAAGAAGCAGATATTACTTTTTGTAATTGTGATCTCCCTGGCATTTAATCTTGCCTTTATCGGGATGTTCATCTGGCATCGCACGCATGCACCAAGACCTTTTGATAGACCTGAATTTCATGATTTCAAAGAGCATATGCGTCAGAAACCCGGTGAGATAGAAGCTGATAAGCGAGAATTTATGAATTTCAGAAGTCAATTTATGGATTATCTGAGTGGAGAAGAATTTAATGAAGAAGTGGCAGACAGTCTGCGACAAGAAACTTTGAACAGGCAAATTAAGCTGGAAACGGCTTTTGGTAAAAGACTTATAGAAATGAGAAAAAAAGGTGAGTTTAATGATAAGGATTTCAGAAGACCACCAGAAGACAGATTACAAAGACCTCAAAGGAGAAGAAAATGAAGAAGTTACTCGTAATTGCCGCAATACTGCTGATAGCAACCGCAGTATTTGCTCAGAATCACTTTAACCAGGGAATGGACTGTCAGAAAGGACAAGGCAGAGATAATGGAAGAATGGGCATGATGGATAAAGGCCGAATGGGAATGCAGGGAAAGGGAAACCCAGGCGATAGAATGATGATGATCATGCATCAACTGGAATTAACAGAAGATCAGCAGGAACAATTGGAAGATCAGCATGTCAAAATGCAGAAAACAGCTATCGAGTTCAATGCCCAGATCAAGATTTTGGAAATAGACGCACAAGTAGCCATGAAAGAAATGAATTTTTCTCAGATAAAAAAAGTTAGTAATAACATCTTTGATCTAAAGAAAGAATTGAAAAACAAGCATATAGATAATCAGGAAAAATGCTGGAATCTCTTAACTGCTGAACAAAAAGAGCAGGCAATGGAACTGATGAAACATCCCCGAAAGATGATGCAGGAAAAAATGAGTGAGAAGAAGGGAATGGGACATCAGAGAAACAGAATGATGGATGACGATGATGATGAAATGGATGACGACGATTAATCAGAATTAATCGAACTGGAAGAATTAGTAGAAGCAGGATCCAATTCCTGCTTCTCTTCTTTTTGGGAAAGGAGAGCTCTAAGCTGACCGAGTTTGGCTTTTAATTCTTTCTTTTTTTCAAATTTCTGTAAGGATCTGGGAGGCAAACTGATAATATCCTGGATTTTTTCAATTCTGGAAGTGAGTATGGTTTTGATTTCTCTGGGAGGTATGCTGATTTCTATTTGTTCATTTTCAGGCACAGGACTATGAGATGACATTTTTTTTCTGGCACCTTCGATGCTGAAGTTTTGCACATGAAGTAAATATTTAATAGTTTTGATAGTTTCTATATCTTCAAGGGTATAATTCCGTTTTCCGCTGTTATTTTTTTTAGGTCTCAGCTTAGGAAATTCAGCTTCCCAGTAACGGAGAGTATGCTTTTTAATACCAAGCATTTTGGCGACTTCTCCTATGAGATAGTAATGCTTAGGCATAATACTCCTTCCATAACAAATTTAAGATGAAATTAGATATTTGGAAATTGCAGTCAATCTTTTTTTATTAGCGACCATAACAGCAGAAGCACCAAAAGTCCTATTAGGATGTTCGGAAAAATATGGAAATACCGGACAAAAAGCGATTTTCCCTGGTAATCATAAATATCTGCTTCTATTGTTTCTCGAGTAAATATATCCGTTTTTGCTAGAATATCTCCCCGGGGATTTACGATTAGAGAAATACCTGTATTAGCAGAGCGAAAATACTGAGTTCTAGTTTCAATTGCCCGGAATCTGGTCATCATTGCATGTTGATATGTACCGGCAGAATGATAGAACCAGGCATCATTTGTAAGATTAACTATAAATACCGGGTCATTGGATGCCATCTGAACATTAATATCAGGAAAAGCAACTTCAAAACAGATCTGGGGAGTGAATTTCAAACCCTCATATTCATAATATCTTAATTCTTTGCCATATTCCCAGTTTGCCTGAC
The DNA here is from genome assembly GCA_030765845.1 of Candidatus Stygibacter australis. Lineage (NCBI taxonomy): Bacteria > Pseudomonadati > Candidatus Cloacimonadota > Cloacimonadia (SeqCode) > Cloacimonadales (SeqCode) > Candidatus Stygibacter > Candidatus Stygibacter australis. The sequence goes on along the minus strand of JAVCDJ010000041.1, from coordinate 19,426 downwards.
CCAATTCAACTCTATTTAGCACCGGCATCACATTCAAAAGAGGAATTCTCTCACCAAAGGGCACCAGTATTTTTTTGTAATAGGGTTTATAGGCGTATCCAGTGGAATCAAATAGGTTGCAGGAATTATAATATAGAGCTTCATCATTTTCAGCATCATAAATATAATCGGGAAATCCCGTGAAAATAGCTTTTTTATGCTTTTTTACCATTCTATTAACAAAATTTTTGAATACGAAACGGCGCATAACATAGCCTGGGATTGCTGATTCAGGTAATATCGCCATGTCAGTTTCATCTGATAATTTACCGATATATTCATCATAAAGATTAAATGTGGTATCCCTGTAAGCACTTTTCCACTTTAAATTCTGCGGAATACTTATCTGGACAATTCCCGCTCTGCGATGAGTGTTTTCAAGTTTGATGGTATGATAACGCCAATTTGAATATCCCACCCAGATAAGATGAATTGCCAGCAGCCAGATAATTGGGCTTTTTTTGCCTATTACTACAAATTGATATATCAATATATTTGTGAGTATAACGTAGAGTGATATCAGGGTCACACCGCCAATTTCTGCAGGTTGCAGGAGGATATTGTAATCAGCCAGTGAATAACCAGTATAGAACCATGGGAAGCTGAACTGACCATAGTTCAGGAGATGCTCAAAAGCCAGCCAGAGCAGGAGAAAACCCAGAAAGCGAAACTTGTGATTTCTTATCCAGATAACATTATTCAAATGAAAAATGATCAAGAAATAAAGATAGAAAAGAAGAATCATGCCCACAAAACCAGGTAATGTAACCAGTGTTATCCAGTGGAGAGCAGTTATGGTATAAACAAAGCTAAATACAAATGCTCCCTGGTTAATCACCCGATAACTCGGCTTACGGTCAAAAAAGAACAGCAGAGGTATAAAACCGCAGTAACTGATAAATCCCAAATGAATTGGTAGTCTGGCAATTCCTGTTAAAAGTGCAGCAAGAAATGGCAGCAGCAGTATTTTATTAATTTGAATATTTTTCATATCTAATTTTTCCTAAGATTAGTTTTTTCCCATCATATAAGATAATCTCAGGTGCCTGGAAGAAAACTTTTTGCCATGGATTTGTGTTTACAGCAAATTTTGTCATATTCTTCTGATGCTCCAGGTAATATCTTTTAACGCTGTATAATTGATCATTCTCCAGATAGCAGTGTCCGGGATGCTGATCTACTAACTGTCCATAAGTGCTGAAAAAGTAAGTTTGATCATTCTCAAGGTCATATACAGCCAGAAGGTCATTATATAATTCGAGACTGGCAATATCGCCAAATTGCAGATTTCCCCAGGTAGCTATTTCATTGCCCTTATAATCCAGGACAACAATTTCATTGCGTTTATCATCATAAATATAAATTTTCTGGTCAAGGGCAATAACCACCAATTGAGGATCAAGATTGCTGTTTATTTGCATTTTCCCCGTCATTTTTCCGGCTTTATTAAATTTCTTCAAACTGTTATCATAGCTATCCAGAGCAAAAAGGTCACCATCAGGTGCCAGGCAAATATCAGCCAGTTTCTGAAAACTGATTTTGTCAAATCCCTTTCCACCAATGGTATTTATTTCTTTGCCGTCTTTAAAAATGTGGATTTTATCTGTATTGGATTCCCAGATATATATTACCTGCTCGATGGAATTATAACACGCTTTTTCGATCTTAATATCAGTTTTTAAAGCAAATATCTCAGTGAATTCCACCGGTTGAAGATTTTTTGTGCCCGTATTGATTGAACAGGCAAAAAGGGTACTCAGAATTAGTAAATTAAATATCTTTCTCAAAATGCAGGTCTTTCAATTTTCCCTGGATACTGGTTCTTCCCTGCCAGGTATTAAATTCCAGAGAATAGGCGATATCGATTTTTTCACCTTTCTTCAGGAAGGGCAGGTAATCACCCAGGTTAAATCCGATCAGGTCTAATTCACAACCATCTTTCATTACTTTTAATTTTAGATGGTTTTTCCCCACACAATAGGGATAACCCACAATCGTGACCAGGGTAGTAAAGAAAACAGGTTTCATATTACCGGGTCCAAAGGGAGCAAACCGGTTAAGCCATTCCAGCAAATTCTCATTTATCTCATATAATTCCAATTTGGAATCTATCTTCAGAGGAGGTAGCAGCAGGTCAGGAGAAATCCTGGATTTCATGTATTTAGTGATCTGATTTTCAAATGTATCCAGATATTCTGCCATAATAGATAAACCTGCAGCATACTTATGTCCACCAAAAGTATCAAGACAGTCCTCAACATGAGTAAGGGCTTCAAAGAGATCAAAATCTGCAATACTACGTCCAGATCCACTGCCAATCCCATCTTTGAATGAGATCATCACCGCCGGACGGTAATACTTCTCCACCAGTTTGGAGGCAACAATACCGATCACTCCTGGATGCCATTCATCAGATGAAATCACTATGAACAGTGTTTCATCCATATTTTTGTATTTTTCTTCAATTATCTGGCAGGCTTCATTATAGGTTCGCTGATCAATCTGCTGTCGCAGAGAATTTTGGTGCTCGATCTGCTGTGCCAGCTCCCGGCTTTCCTTTTCATCAATAGATACCATTAGCTTTACAGCAGTGAGTGCTGTACCCATCCTGCCGGCAGCATTGATCCTGGGGGCAATGCCAAATACAATATCACTGGCATTTAATGTTTTCTCAGTTAACCCTGCAAGATTGATCAAAGCATTTAAGCCAATATTCTGTTTCTTGATAAGTCTTTCAAGACCTATGGAAGCAAATATCCTGTTCTCTCCCACCAGTGGGACGATATCTGCGATTGTACCCAGTGCTACAAGATCAAGATACTTATTGCACATTTCATGAGTATCCACACCCAGCTTGATATATACTGCCATGAGCATTTTATAGGCTACGCCAACACCTGCCAGTTCCAGACAGGGATATTTACTACCTGGCAGCTTGGGATTGATGATTGCATAAGCCCGGGGTAATTGCTCTTTGGGATTATGATGATCAGTAATGATGATATCCATTCCCAATTCATTGATAGTTTCCACTTCATTAATAGAGTTTATTCCGCAATCAACGCTGATGATCAGGGAAGTTCCATTTTCTTTTAACCGATCAACTCCAGAAATGGATAATCCATACCCATCTATCATTCTATGAGGGATGTAATAATCCACCCTGGCATTCATTTTCTTAAGACCCAGATAGAGAAGAGAGGTTGATGTGGTTCCATCTACATCATAATCTCCGTATATAGTAATCAATTCGTTATCATTGATAGCTTTTACAACCCTGAGAGCTGCTTTTTCCATATCCCTGAACAGGAAGGGGTCATGAATAGATTTTAATTCCGGCTGAAAGAATAACCCTATTTCTTCTTGTGTTCTTAAGCCGCGCCTGATGAGCATTTCTGCTATCATTTCAGGGCACTTCATCTCTTCAGTAATATGTTTCTGTGCTTCAATCTCTGCTGCTGTCAATGTATCAGCAATTTTCCATCTTTTCTGCATTATAATTCCTAATTTAATCTCTAGTACTGTCGGAGACGGTCATAAGCCGAATTCTGTAAATCACCTAACAAGCGATTCTATATCTATTTCTCTACGCCGGATATTGCTATTCCCAACGGGGACATATTGCCGGCTTAAGCTGCCTACCCGAAAGCAAACCGGATCGGGCAGATCCGGGTCCGAAGACTGCTTCCCTATTTGGCATTGCACCGGATAAGGCTTTCCGAGCATTCTGACTCACGTCAGAATCTGGCAGGCTCTTACTCTGCCATTTCACCCTTACCATATAGGCGGTTTGTTTCTGTGGAGCTGGCTCCTCTTCGCAAAGACTTCCAATTAAGAAGTATCCTGCCCTGTGGTGTTCGGACTTTCCTCTTCACCGCAAGCGGTAAAGCAGATATATGATCCTCTCCGACAGATTTATATCAATCTTCTTTATTTAACACAATTATACGGCTGCAGCTTTCACAGAAAATTAACTTTTCTCCTTCATGAAGCTCAACCATCACCTGAGGACGTATCATAAACCCACATCCTCCGCAGGTATTTCCCGAATTATATACTAATGCTTTCCTATGTCTATTTTTTATCAAGGTTACATATTTTTTTACTATCGGCACGGGAAGACCCCTGGCAAGCTCTTTGCGTTCTGCCCGAATTACTTCCATACTCTTATTCACTTCAGCTATCTCATTTTCCAGACGATGTTCATTCGCAGCCAGTTCCTGTTCAGCAGATTTCAAGTTCTTTTCGGCTTCCTGCTGATTAGTCCGTAAATCTTCCTGGCTCTCCATTAATTCTACAATTTCATCTTCCAGCTCTTCGTTCTTCTTTTCCAAATGACTGACTTCTTTATTTAAAGCTTTGTATTCCTTATTAGTTTGAATTGTCAATAACTGATTTTGATATTTTCCCATCATGTCTTTATTACTGCGAATCAAAAGTTCACGCTTATCCTGTTCTTTCTTGTTATTTTCTATTTCTTCTTTCAGGTTTTTCAGCTCTAATTGAGCTTCCGCTAAATTTGTCTTTAAATTGCTTAATTGCTTAGGCAGATTTTCTATTAATACCTGTAATTTAGTGATCTCATCATCACACTTTTGCATCTCAATCAAAACTTCTAAATCTTTACGCATTATTTGACCTCCTCAAATATCAAACTGATATCCAATGATTTGTAAGAATGGGTCATAGAACCACTGGAGATAAAATCTACTCCAGTCTCTGCTATCTGGGATATTGTGGATAAGCTAACATTTCCAGATGCCTCAAGTTCCACTTTGCCATGAAATTCCGTCACCGCCTGCTTCATATCATCAAGGCTCATATTATCAAGCATCACCCTATCCACACCACAGGAAACGGCTTCCAGCAGTTCCTGAAGATTTGTTACTTCCACTTCCAGCTTATGGCTGGTATCGTTTTTGCGAACCAACTCCACGGCTTTGCTGATGGAACCTGCAGATAATATGTGGTTTTCCTTAAGCATCAGCATATCATATAAACCAAACCGGTGATTATAGCCACCTCCTGTTCTGACGGCATATTTTTCCAACTGACGCAACAGAGGAGTGGTTTTTCGGGTATCAAGCAATTTTGCCCGGTTATCACCAATCTTGGCTACCATTGCAGCGGTTTGAGTAGCGATTCCACTTAATCTTTGCAAAAAGTTCAAGGCTACACGTTCTGCTTTTAACATTGAAGCTGATGAGCCTGACAATAAGCAGAGTACATCTCCCTTTTCCACTTCATCACCATCTACTCTCAGACGCTCTATCTCTGTTCTGCTATCTACCAGGGCAAAGGTCTTGCAAAAAACATCCAAACCGGCAATCACGCCCTTTTCTTTGGCAATTAATCTGGCTGCAAGATGCTTGTCTTCAAGCTTTAGACTATCAGTGGTGATATCACCATGACAAATGTCTTCTTCCAGACTTAACCGAATTAATTCTTCAGTATTCATTTCTCACCAACAAAAAAAGCATCCACCTTGAGAGTGAATGCTTTTATTTTTATGTTTTCAAGAGCTTGTTCAGAGCTCTCTACTTTCTTCATTATTCCCGTCTTATCCTCGGAATTAAACACCATATATGCTTCCCTTAAACTATCTTTAACGTCAGTAATTTCTCACTTGCCGTTCTGTCAATATTTTTATCCCTTGTTTCTTCTCTGCCCCCTTAATACTTATACTATATCTATTTATCTATATTCTGATCTTCCTACATATTTTCATCTACATGGATTGTGAGTTTGCCAAGCATATTCACATAACTGCCAAACTCATTATCATACCAGCCAAATATTTTAGCATGAGTTACAGGCATGGAAATATTATCAGTAGAATCCAGCCCCAATTCATTAAGCATCTGAGAGGATAATTTCATAAATCCGGTTCTGGTGTGGGTATCATGCCCTTCAATAACGGCTGCTGCTCTGATACCGATCAAATCACTGGAAACATTCTGACGCTCACTGTACACAAGCAGTCCCTTCTGTTTCCCATCAGCAGCCTCAGAATAGATATTATTCAAATAATCACCGGTTATTACGGGTTCCGAAGCATCATTCACATGCTCATGGAAAGTAATATTCAGGCTGATCATTGATACTGTATTAGTGGGTATCCTTACTGAATCTGCCATAAATCCGATATCTTTGATCTGGGGTAAGATCTGTTCCAAAGCTTTTGCCGCCCCAGTAGATGTTAAGATAATATTATTCATTATTGAGCGGTTTTTTCTCAGGTCTTTAGCCCCGCTTTTAGGAACGCTGTCCAGGATACTTTGTGTATTGGTGGAAGCATGGATAGTAGACATAGAAGCAGTAACAATTTGAGATGATGCTTCATTTTCCAGAAGAGGCATCATCATGTGAGCAAGTCCCGTAGTTGTGCAGCTTGCGGCAGAAAGGACATTATGATGGCCCGGGTCATAATCATGATGATTTACACCATAAACAAATAATTTACTGTCATCCGGCATATTTAATGCCTTATTTTTGATCTTAAAGGGTGCTGAACAGATAACTTTCTCTGCTCCAGCTTCCAGATGCCCCCGTACGCTGCCCCTGGGATCATCTGCTGTTACTGTGGGATCTAAAAAGACTCCCGTACAGTCCACCACCAGCCGGACATTCTCTTCTGCCCAGGGTATATCCAGAGGATTACGGGCATTGCGTAGGATTTTCAATTGTTTACCGTTTACGGTTATAAACCCCGTTTCCCGGTCTATGATTTTAAATTCCACTTTTTTGCCAGAAACTCCGTAAATGAACCTGTCAATATGCCCATAAGTAGAATCAGATTCAAGTGTATTGATCAGATCTTCCAGGCTATTCCCCACTTCCCTGCCAACATTAACAACAAATCCGTCAAAGTGACCAAGGGCGATATGGTTCCATAAGGTTAGTTTACCGATTCTGCCAAGCCCATTGATTCCTAAGATATTTTCCATCAGAATTCTCCTTAATGTTTTATTTTTTATATCTATTTATTGCTATACTATTACTTCCTGTCAATAATTATCCTATCCCTGATATGCCATCCGCTCAGTATGAACATCATAATTCCCAACAAAGATACTTCCAAAATGACCGTCAATTGCTACTTCATCACCACTTCGAAGTTTCTTGTCATTGATTTTGCAGCATTTATTATCTTCATCAACTTCTAATTGCTTACAATTTACTATGCACACAATTCCCAAACGCACTGCCGTAACTGCTGCATGAGAAGTTGCTCCACCTCTGCCGGTTATCAAGCCATCACACTTAAAAATCATTCCAATATCATCTGGTACCGTGTCAGGACGAACCAGGATCATCGCCTTATCAGGATATTGCTCCCGGTATTTCTGTAGGTCTTCATCATCAAATGCCAGTATCCCGTTCAGGGCTCCACCGCCAATTCCGATTCCGCTTCCGGCAAATTCCATTTCTTCACGTTTTTGAGAAAATATTTCAAAATCCTGTTTAGTCTGGATATCCTGATTACGGGTCTGTAATATATATAATCCTTCCGGCTGGTCAGATTCAAAAGTAAATTCTATCTCCTGATGGCTAAACCCATGCTCATAGATCATCTGAGCCGCTAATTCATTCAAGCGATTATAGATCAAAGGTAATTTTGCTTCCAGACTTTCACTTCCGTCATTTCCGGCGATTTTTGCCTGATTGCTTGTCAAAGGCAAAACGTTCACCAATCCTGCCACAATATCTTCTCCCTGGCTGCACACTGTATATTCACCATAAAGTTTCAAGCCCGGTTGATTACTTGATGGATCATGAGTAAAAAGCACCCCTGTACCGGAATTTTCGCTCATATTACCCAGCACCATCTGCTGGACTACTACTGCTGTCCCCCATTCATTTGCTATCTGCATTTGTTCCCGATAAACCAGTGCTCGTTTGGAATCCCAGCTATCCAGCACATAGCCGATCGCCCCAGTTAATTGTTCATAAGGATCATCAATGAATTTTTTTCCACAATCCAGGATTTTCTGTTTATAGGCTTTAGCAATGGTTTTCATCTGATCTTTGCTCAGATTCTGCTTCATTTCAATGCCAAATTCTTCTTTATAGCCTTGAATAATATCATCAAATTCATCACGTTTGATTTGTTGTGCCATTCCCCAGCTTTGCAAAAGACGACGGTAAGAATCCCAGGCTGTCCAGCCCATATTTTCCTGTTTGCTCATCTCTTCGGCAATCTCATCATTCATACCCACATTCAGGAAAGTGTTCATAGCTCCGGGCATGGAAATTGCAGTTCCTGATCGCACACTCAATAATAGTGGATTAGATGGTTCTCCATAAATTCTACCTGTAAGTTTCTGTAATCTACTAACTTGTTTACGGATTTTGAACAAAATATCATCTCGAAGTACTCCCGGTCTTAATACCAAAGGTCGATGACGGAAAAGCTCAGTAGATAATACAAAGCCCGGTGGGATAGGAAAACCCTTGCTGAGCATAACTTTCAAAAAATACGCCTTAGAACCCAGAAATATGGGATTATCCAGTTCAGGTGTTAATAAATAGAGCGGACTCACTATCTGATCAGGTTCATAGCTCATGAGCAGGGGCAAATGATGCTTTTCATAATCCTGCACAACATCACGAATAGATTTCAAAAGTGTCATAATGAAATTATCAAGTTTCTGGATTATGAATGCCGAAGTGAGCAGATCACGATAAAACTGCTCAGAAAGCTTATCTGACTGCTTTAATATTTCTTCTTTATCTTCCGTATCAATATATTGATGTGTGATCTCTTTCAAAGGCTGCTCATATATCCGGTAAAAATATTCCTTTACGATCTCTTTGGTGTTTTCTGCCAGAAACTGAACTAAGTTCTGGTATTGATCGAGAGTGAAACTGGATTCCAGACTGTAATGGAACATCTCCAGATTAGAACTGAATCCTGGATTGCTGATGCCATCCATCTCAAGTCCGGTCTCATATAGCCTTAATAATCGGTAAACCCGCTTCAAAGTTTTATGGGTCAAATACTTAAGATCCACACTGGCTTCTATCTCTTCCAGCAGGATTTTAGCTATTTTTTCCAGACGGAATATCAATCCCAGGGCATCAAACCTCGGCTCACTGTATTCACCATACATTGATGGTATTCCCGCTGCAACATGCCGTTTATAATATATATCCTCTCTTGCTTCCGTTTTTCCCTCGGCAAATATCACTCCCATCAGCTTCTTCATCATTAGAAATAATTTTCCCAGTGCTTCCTCATTTTTATTAGAATTCAAAAGGTGCAGCAGATCGTCTATCTCTGCTTTATTAAAAAAGTGACTCCTGCTCAGGGTTTTATTCAAATCTGTAATTCCAAAACTATATTTTTCTACCAGAATATTATAGATCCTGATCAGGTAGAATACTTTTTTACGATATATTTTTGGTATTTGAGTATGCTCTTCAATTGATTGTTCCAGTTTACGCTGATTCAGCTTCGTCAATCCTATCACATCACAATCATATTCATTGCTGAGCAGTTCCACCAGTTCATGATTATGAATGTAATATTCGCTACTGGTATCCAGAAATTTCAGCACATCTGCCGGTAGAGCAGATTCCATTGGTGCTATAGCTCCAGTCTCCCAGTATATCAGGATATTACATGCCAGATTAACATTGGTATTATTGCTTTCTGTGTGCACCTGTTTCCTGAAAAAGTGCATCAGTCTGTCCTGGCGTCTGCCAATTTCATCTATGGCTGTGGTTAATTCCCGTAATTCGCCCTCAGCTCCGATCTTATTATAATATATGGGGAACAGCCGGGCTAATTGTTTCACCTGCTTAAAAATCGCTTGCACTTTTCCATTCAGGAACCAGGAAATATCCTTCTGAAAAAGATCAGTATCTGAAACAAATATCCCACCGATCCGCAGATTCACTATCAAGGCACTTAATAACCGGTTCATCCTGATTGGATCAAGTTCCACAAGTTGTAGCCAGATTCTGATATTCTTGATATGATTACTGTCTATCACCACCTGCCACTCTTTATCTATTTTCATACCCTGCGGTGACACAAATCCCAGTTCTATCACTAAATCTATAAATTTGTGGGTTAGATCATGATCCTTTAATCCCAATATCGTTTTCCCCAACGATAAGGTACTATCCAGAACGGTTTCCCGATACTTATCCTTTAATTCCTTAAATAGACCAAATATCTCAACCGTGAATTTTTTCATCTCCTTGGCCTGGATCTCTTCTCCCACTTTTCGCATGATCCTGTTCAAATCCATAAGTAAGCTTTTGCGCATCTGATACATATCTTCCAGCTTAAAGAGATATAAAATATAATATATTTTCTCCTGACTGGTATTGAATTTCGTTATCATACTGCGGTATTTCTGGGCAATATCTCCAAAAAACGCCAGTTTGCTTAGTTCTTCCCAGTTATCAATTTTTATTAACTGGTCTCGCTGACTCTTTATATATTCCCTGCCCATACCTCTGATTAAATCGCTATAATCACTCCCAAATAACTGCTTCTTTTCCGCATACCATACTTCCAGCTCAGGCAGTTCAAACCACCTCGCATAAACACCCTGAAGTATTTCACGGCAATAACTAACACAACTTTCGCCAATTTCCCCTATCTCATAAACCACCTTAAAGTGGTTTTTGATATAAGTGCTGTTCCGCTCTACAATATAAGGATCGCTTTGATATATATTTTTGATTAGCTCCAGGCACTCATTTATTGCTGACATACATGGATTATCCTGCTCTGCAAGTTTACCGGCAAAACGGATCAGTGTTTGCATCAGCCTGTCCAGTATCCCAGTATCAATATACTGTTGTAAGAGATTAGAGAAAATTGCCAGGATCAATTTAAATGCCTGGTCACGTTCTGCGCATTGATCATAAAACCACAGATCGCTCAATGCCACCTGCACCAGGTCTTCTGTTACCACTTTATGATTGGAATAGCGATGATAATATTCATCCAGTAAAGTCCGGCAACGCTCATTTATTCCCTTTTTGCCAATTGATAGATCCAGCAGCCATTGATAATCCTTGGGTAAGGTTTGACTGCCCTTCTGCGTTTCTTCCAGATTCCTGATCAGTGCCGTTGATTTTTCTATATTATCTTTTGCCATAAATTTCCCTGCTCTTATATTTTCTTTAACTTCACATCTCTATTTCTTTACTCAGCTTCTCATTAGTCAAGATTAATATAAGTCATATAAGACATTTAGGACTTATATGACCTATATCCCGCCAATCTCCCACAACAACAAAGCACGTACTCACATTTTTTTGTTAGATAGTGCTAAGTTGTTCTGTTAAGGGATTTCTGGATAGGAATAAGTAGTAAAATAAGTTTTTCAAAACAGGTGAGGATATAATTCATTTGACAAAAGATAAAAGAATAATGATATTTTACTTTGGATAAAAAAGTTAGTATTTGTGCTATTTAGAGAGGTTATTATGAAAATTTATGTTGTATTACTGTTAATAATTATTTCAGCTATTCTTTTTGCTGGCATGGGAAATGAATTAGAATTAGCAAAGAGAAATCAGCTGCATAGTAAGTATAATGTATCGCGGGATTTTATTACGCTTTTTAGTGAAGATTTTGAGAACGGAGCTGAAGGCTGGGAAACTTTTGATGCAACTGGAATATCGCACGGGATAGAATTCTGGCATTTAAGTACGACGGGAGCTTATGAGGGTAATTCCTGGTGGATGGGTGACGAAGAATTGGGTGGTTATACTGATCATCGCTATCTGGTATTAAATACTCCAGAATTGATTTTGGCAGAGGATAATCCTGAATTGCATTTCTGGTTCAGCTTATGCTGCCAGGATACGGGAGGAGGAGGAGCAGGATACAATGCCTGGGACGGAGCTAATGTGCGTATTTCCACTGATGGAGGAGAAAACTGGTCAGTTCTGGCTGGTTCGCCGGAATATAATGAAGTAAGTTTCTTTTCATTTGGAGTAGGATTTGGTGAAGGTCAAGGTGTTCCCGGCTGGGGCAGCACCACGGAGTGGGTAAATTGGACAGAAGCAGTATTTAATTTAGACGCTTATGCGGGAGAAAGTGTGAAAATACGTTTTGCCTTTGCCTCTGATGATAACTATAATACGGCAGATGATGCCAGTATGTTCGGATTCAGGCTTGATGATATAGCAATTGATACTGCTACGGGGATTTTTGAATCCAATGGTGATGGAGCTTCTGGAGATAGTGAAATGGTTGCCGAATATGGCGCAACCAGTACAGGAGATCTCTGGCATATTTATGAAGACAGCGAAGCTCCCAGTCCCACTCATGCCATGGGATGCTTTGATGAAGAAACCGATACTTACCTGCCCGGAATGTATAATAGCATTACTACTCCGGCATTCTATTTGCCTGCAAATGGAAACTTCTTCTGGGATTTAGATATAAAACTGATGCTTGATGATGACAGTACTTTTCCGGATTGTGACTATTTAATGGTAAAAAAGTGTTACCAGATACCTGGAGAGGACTGGTCAAACTGGTACCTGATTTCTTATCCACAGGGTAGTCCAGACATCGAAGGTTTTGCCTTTACAGGAAATTCTGAAACCTGGGTGCCTTTTTTTCCACATTGGGGTCTTGAATACAGCAATATATCTGAGTATGCCGGATGTAACGTGAAATTACGCTTTATACTGCTCAGTAATGAAGAAAATGAAGTTGTACCCGGTGGATTTAAAATTGATAATTTTAGGGTCCAGCAGGAAATATATTTTGGACCTGGACCACAAAACCTGATCGCTGTGACAAATGCTGACCAGCAGGTGGAATTAAGCTGGGATGCTCTCAGTGAAGGAGGAGGTGAAGGCTGGATTCAATGGGATAATAGTGTTAATGATAATGCAATTGGTCTTGATTTTGGGGGAACCTTGCATGCAGCAGCCCGTTTTGATACGGGTGATATGAGGGCTTATATTGGTGGAGAGATCACTCAGCTTGAGTTCTACACCGGTGATCTGCCAGAGGAAATGATAATTCATATCTGGAGTGGTCCTGACGCACAAAATGAGCTGGTAAATCAACCATATACCCCTAACGAAAACAACTGGAACCTGATTGATCTGGATACACCGATTCTGATTGAAAGCAATACAGAGTACTGGATAGGGTATGAAGTGACAATTGATGAATTTTCTAATACTGCCGGAGCAGATGCAGGACCAGCAGTAATAGGAAAAGGAGATTACTTTGCATTTGTGCCAGGTAACTGGGAGGAATTATCCAGTTATGGTCTTGATTACAATTGGAATATCCATGCTTATATTGAAGCCGGAGAACGTCGTTTGCCCCTGTTCCCCCAAAACAGTCGTGAACGTGAAATTACCGGATATAATATCTGGAGATCAACTGAAAGTGGTCTGGATTATCAGAATATTGGTGCTTGTGAAATGATAGATACTCCCTATTTTCTTGATGAAGAGCCAATTGCTTCGTCCTGGAATTATTATGTGGTCACTGCCTTGTATGATAGCGTAGATGGAGCCTTCAGCAATGAAGCCAGAGCTTATGTGCTGAGTGATGATGCCGTGGAACTGGCTTATGATGACGGATCATGCGAAGAGGGATTATATGTGGGAATTAGCCAAAATATGGCAGTAAAATTTACTCCCCCAGCTAATTATACAAGATCAATCTCGCAATTAAATTTTTATATTGAAACTCATGATATTGGTCGTACTATATTTGAAATTCTGGAAGGCAGTACCGGACTACCAGGTGAAAGGATCGGTCTGTTTATTGAAGAAGCGGAGAACCTGCATGCTGGCTGGAATATGGTTGAGTTTTCTCCGGTATCTATCCCGGATTACACAAGTGATTGTTTCTTCATTTCAATTCACTATTTCTCAAACCTGTCTGCGATTGGCAAAGATACAGATACTGCTGGAAATAGCTGGATTACCACCGGAGGAGGACATATTTGGGATGAAATCAATGATGGCAATATAATGATGCGCACTTATATTTATCCCTATGAGGGTTCTGATGCTATAGAGCTTGCTCCCGCATCTATTTCCATCAGTTGTTACCCAAATCCTTTCAATCCGCAGACAACAATTTCTTTTTTCACCACAAAGGGCACAGAGAACACAGAGATTAGTATATACAATACAAAAGGACAGCGCATTCGCTCATTCATAATTCATCCCGATGTAATCGGGACAAAATCTAAAATTAACTCTATTATCTGGGATGGGAAAGATTCACAAAATCGCTCTTGTACCACAGGCGTATATTTCTGTCGGATCAAATCTGGTAAGCAGACAGCTACAAGTAAGATACTCTTGCTGAAATAGAAAATTAGCACCGGAACATCAGGGAAACAGTATTCGGAGTAGTAGTTTTGGACGGACAGGAGTGGTAACTGATCGCCAGAAGTCTTGCCCGGAGTACCGTTCAAAACTCCTGCTTAGCTGGGGGGGGGTAAACGAAGGTGCGATTTAATGTAATGTAATCAGAGCTGGGAGGAGAATTGTGCTGTTTGTAGCTTAATCGTCCTTGATTAAGTTCTTATTATCAGTCAATCCGGGATGATTGACCTACATTGAGAAGGGTTAAACTATAATTAAATTGACAAAAGATAAGAAAAAAACTATTTTATAAAAAAGTGAATTGGAGGAAATTATGACTGGTAGAAAGCATCGGGATGTATTATTGGAATTAAAGAAAAAAAGTAAAGATGAGAAATCGAAAAACAAAAAGGGTAATGATAAAGTACAAAGTAGTGAAGGTTTTACCAAAAGCAGGAGCACTAATACTAAGAATAAATAATTGATAAAAAAACAGGGAGAATATTTACTATTCAATTATGGAATTGAAGTAGTATTATAAGCAGTAGCAGACGGCTTATAATGGGATAATTTAATAAATTCGAAACGAAATAGAGATGGAGATGTATGGAAAGGCAGAAATTTTTAGATGCGATATCAAGTAGTGAAGGTAAGAAGCGAATAGATAAAATATTAGAATACAGTTTATATTTACGTCAGGTAGACGCAGAAGAAAGTGCTAATCAAGCTAAAATAGTGCTTGAATATGCCCTTAGCCACCAGGAAAATTATCTGGAAACAGTTGCATTAGCTTATATTTGTACCGCTTATTTCTATAAATCAGATTTTGATCAGGTTATCTATTGGAGTGACCAGCTTTTTGAGAAAGGCCAAAAATATGGTGATAATAAATCCATGGGAGACAGCTATAACCTGAAAGCGCGGTTGGCATTTAGTCTTGATGATCTGACAACCGCTCAGGAGAATCTGCTGAAGGCATTAGAGTATCTGATCAAAACCGATTCATTAATGGATTTACTAAGCTGTTATAATGGATTAGGATTAATTCATCTGGCAAAAGAGGAACTGGATGAAGCGCATCATTTTCTAAATCTTGCCTTAGAGATTGCTGAACAGAAGGGAAGTGAGGCTCAGCATTCAATAAGACTTAATATTAGCAATATATTATATGGTCAAAGAAAATTTGAAGAAGCCTTAGCAGTAAATATGAAGACGCTGGAATTCTATCAGGACAATGACAGGATCAGTATGAAAGCGACAGCTTTGAATAATATCGCCCTTTGTCATAGAAACCTTGGAGATTCTGAGAAGGCTCTGGAATATTTCAAGGAAGCATATTTATTTTATCATAAGACAAAGCAGTATAATGAATTATGCAGATGCTGCAATTCTTTGGCAAATTTATATATCGATAGTCAGGATTGGGTTAAAGCTGAAGAATATTTAAAAGAAGCGAAACAGCTTGGGGAAACACATGATCTGAAATTTAGTTTATTAGCAGTTCATAACAGCTATTCCAGTTACCATGAGGCTAAGGGTGATTTTCAGGCAGCAAATGAATATCTTCGTAAAAGATTTAACCTCAATAAAGAACTGACTCAGGAAAGTAATCATGAGAAACTGGCAGAACTTGAAACGAAATATAAGACAGAAATATATAAGCTGAAAACTGCAGAATTAGATAAGAAAAATAAGGGAATGAGCAATCAGATAGTAGAATTGAATGAGTCACTGTCAGATTTGCAGACCACCTATTTATCGCTTCAGAATGACTTCGAGAAAGTAGTTGAACGAGTTAATGCTCAGGATGATCTTTTGAGCTCTCAATCAAGAATGTCTATGATGGGAGGAATGATATCAGCAATTGCTCATCAGTGGAAGCAGCCTTTAAATGTTATCTGGGTGCTGGTGCAGGCAATTGATGATTCGTGGCGTTTTGATGAACTTAATGAAGAATTCATGGATAATCAGGTGAAGCAGATAGGTGAACAGGTTCATTATATGGCTGAGACAGTGAATGATTTCAGTAAATTCTTCAAGCCTGACTATGTGCAGGAATACAGTGTGGCTGAAACAATAGAAAAAGCACTGAAGCTATTGGCATATATGCTAAAAAGCATTGGCATTAGTCTGATCAAAGAGCTGGATGGCAATTGTAGATTGAGCGGAAATCCTAATGAATTAAATCAGGTAATAATAAATATTATAAATAATGCCCGGGAAGCTATAATGCGGGATAAAATTATTGCTCCAGAGATCAGGATCAGAATGAACTGCAATAAAGAGCTGATTTCTATCACAATTTATAATAAAGGGAATCATATAAAACCCGAAAACCTGGAGAAGATATTTGAGCCATACTTTACTACCCGGGGGAAAGAAGGAACTGGAATTGGTTTGCAGATCTGTCGTCAAATAATAGAGAATAAATATAATGGCACTATCAATGCGAATAATTGTGATTATGGAGTGGAATTTGTGATCGAGATGCCAAAATTACAAAGATAAAAGGGTAAAATATTATCTGAAATTGAATATGAGCCGGAAATGAGGAAAACATAGATGGAAAGAAAAAAATTCTTAGACCGTATAGCCACTAGTGAAGGCGAGGAAAAGACGAAAGCGTTGATGGATTATTCTCAATATTTACAGCAGACTGATCCTCTGGAAAGTGTTAAACAAGCGAAACTTGTGCTCGAGATAGCGCGTGCACAAAACGATATACAACTGGAAATAAATGCTATGATCAATATTGCGAATGCCTATATTTGTAATTCTGATTTTCCAAAAGCTGAGCACTGGATAAATTTCTTACTAAGAACAGGTACCAAAAATAAAATACCAAAAGCCTTGGGAACAGCCTATGCTTTGAAAGCTCGCGTTGACTTAAGCCAAAACAACGCCACTTCATCACTGCAAAATATGCTGCTGGCACTGGAATATTTTCTGGAAACAAATGATCAATTTGACCTGTTAAGCTGTTATAATGGACTTGGAATCATCCACCTGATGAAAACAGAGTTAGATGAAGCATATCACTATTATCAACTGGCTCTGCAGATAGCAGAAAAAATTGGCAGTAATGCTAAACATTCCATCAGAGTAAATATTGGAATTATTCAAACTGAGCAGAAAAAGTATAAAGAGGCTTTGGAATCTAACTTCATTTCTCTGGAATATTTTCGCGAAAATGATCAGAAAACCTCTGAAGCGACTGCACTGTATAATATCGGCTTTTGTTATTACCAGTTAGAAGAATTAACAGATTCTCTTACCTATCTGGAAAAGTCTTATGCTCTCAGTAAAGATTTGAACGAAAAATATCTTCTCAGCAAGAGGTGCAATGCCGTTGCCACAACTCTTGTAAAAATGGGAGAGTTAGACAAAGCTCTGCCCTATATCGAAGAATCTGTGAAACTGGCAGAAAAGTATGATCTGCAATGGGACATGGCTCTTGGCTACGAAACCTATTCCCTTTATTATAAAGAAAGGGGAGATTATCAGCAGGCGTATGATTATCTTCAAAAAGTGTTATCACTGAAAGATAAAATAAACAAAGAAAATACTCAGGGAAAAATTGCCGAACTGGAAGCAAAATATAAAACTCAGATATATAAGTTACAAAACACTGAATTAGATGAAAGTAATAAAGCAATGAGCAATCAGATAACAGAATTGAATGAGTCATTGTCAGGTTTGCAGACTACCTATTTATCGCTTCAGAAGGACTTTGAAAAAGTAGTTGAGCGAGTTAATGCTCAGGATGATCTTTTAAGCTCTCAATCAAGAATGTCTTTGATGGGAGGGATGATATCAGCAATTGCTCATCAGTGGAAGCAGCCATTAAATGTTATCTGGGTATTGGTGCAGGCAATTGATGATTCATGGCATTTTGATGAGCTTAATGAAGAATTCATGGATAATCAGGTGAAGCAGATAGGTGAACAGGTTCATTATATGGCAGATACAGTGAATGATTTCAGTAAATTCTTTAAGCCTGAATATGTGCAGGAATACAGTGTGGCGGAGACGATAGAAAAAGCTTTGAAGCTATTGGCATATATGCTCAAAAGCAGTGGCATTAGTCTGATCAAAGAGCTGGATGACAATTGTAGATTGAGTGGAAATCCTAATGAATTAAATCAGGTAATAATAAATATCATTAATAATGCCCAGGAAGCCATCTTGCGGGATAAAATTATTGCTCCAGAGATCAGGATCAGAATGAACTGCAATAAAGAGCAGATTTCTATCACAATTTATAATAAAGGGAATCATATAAAACCAGAAAACCTGGAGAAGATATTTGAGCCATACTATACAACGCGAGGGAAAGAGGGAACTGGAATAGGTCTGCAAATTTGCCGTCAAATAATAGAGAATAAATATAATGGCACTATCAATGCGAATAATTGTGAGGGGGGAGTAGAATTTGTGATCGAGATGCCAAATTAAAAACCCACCGAAACCTTGCTGATGGTCGAATGACCTCCGAAATGGTTGATAAATTTTCCAAAAGACAAACTAATGACGGCACTGTCGATCAATTTCATTATGTATTTTGTTTTGCTCAAATAACGCAATGTAAGAGAAAAGAAGATTTAAGCAACGAATAGCTTTCATGCATTACAGCTCATCAAAACAATTACGAACAAAACGAACTATAGGAACTTTCAGAATTACACTTATTGTGTTCTTACGCCGTAGGCGTTAAATAATTGTAGAAATATCATACCTCCCGAAGCTTTCTTTACCCCGTAAAGGTTATTTAACCGGTTTGCGGGATTGATTTTTTGATATATATCCCCTACAGGGAAAACATTGGGGAGGTGGTTGGTTTTACTACAAACAGCAAACTTCTACGAAGTAAAAAACATAGAACACAGATTGACACTGATAATGGTCGTCATCTGCGCCGCACCTGTGGGTACACTGGCGCTGCACATTTGACTATTTTGGGGGCAACCATTGTATATTGACATCATTGTATATTGACATCATGAAATTAGTATTAAGATATTGATAAGGAAAATGGAAGGGGTTAAGCTTGAACAACCATAGGGTATTA
>JAVCDJ010000040.1 GCA_030765845.1 Candidatus Stygibacter australis | reverse complement strand
TTTCATACCTCACTCCTTTGGTAAATTTAAACCGGCTAATTTCTCAATAACCTGTTGATTGTTTTTCTTATAAGTCGCTTCAAAAAGCAATTGCATACGATTTGCTCCAACAAAAGCATCTTCAGTTGTTTTCTTGTCTTTTGTAATTATTATTTCTTCCCAAACGACCCCGTCTGTCTTATTATCAATGAGTTGGTATTGCACTTTGAATATCGAGTTTACATTGAAAGCACCCTGCCACTCATTTGTGATCACATTGGCTGTTAATTTGTAATCACAGTCCCCTATATCCGCTATCTCAAATAATCTAGTAGCATTGATTGAGCGAATTAAACTGATTCTTGCCATCATTAAATCAATACTTGAATCTACTGCCCACATCTTCTCTGCATCGCTCAATGGTTTTCTCCCTCCTCTAAATTTATCAATAAATATTTTCTGATTAAATGGCTCAACATTCTCTGGAAGTTTCATATAAGCTGATTCCAATACACGGGCATTATAGGAGCATGATGTCAACATCAGTAAAATCATTAACACTCCTAAAAGAAGATACAAAAATCGGTTTCTTTTCATTTGTCCTCCATACTCTTAATCTGGTCTCTAAATTGAGACTTATATACAATATTTTATAAATATACAATTCATTAATAATTTCAATCTTATTAAAATTACTTCAAAATTATTGTCAATAAAAAAAATGGCAGGTACCCCCACGGAGTTAATGAGACTGTTTAATTTTTATAATTGATTTATCCCTTTCAGGGAAAATATCAATTTGCCCCTTCTTGTTTCACATAACTGATCAGAACCGTTGAGGTAATACGTAAACTTTCTGATTAATATTGCTATTTTAAACAATATTCAAGGCTATATTTACAAAATAATCACGTAGCTTTTCACAAAAATGATATTTTTTGAAATTATTCTAAATCCTTGTTAATGATTATGTTGATTTAGTAAATCTATCGGTAATAAAACAACTTTCGCAAAGTTCTCTGCTATCATCACAAAATCGCATATAAGAAAACCTGCTTCATTTGTTTAAGATCATAAGAAAGGTTGAGATTGTTTTTTACATAAAGTCACCTAAAAAATTACTTTGTCCTTTACATATAGATACAAATATATCTAACTTTTCTTTAGGTTGATTATCTAACCCTAGTTTATATCTTTCCCAAGGATCATTAGAAATAAATGTAGGGATATTTGTATTGACCTTATTATACATTCTTACTATATAAAGTTTAGTATTTGAATAATTATAAATATCTTCCCGTAATTTCTCAGGTTCAAAATGTAATAATTCAGATAGAAATCCTCTATTTATTTTATCATATAAATTATTGCCTAATATTATAATATCATTATGTGCTATGAGTCTGAGTTCAATTGCTTTTGATATTTCATTCTCAGATAACACAACCCCAGCAATCAATTCTTCTCCTAGTTCCTTTTTTAAAGAATAGTCTTAACTTTGATCTCCAATAAGGATTACTTTGTTTTTTTATTCCTCCCACAATAGATAATAAGAATGCTTTTTTATCAGATAACTTATGATATTCTTATTTGGTTCCCATGGTTCTATAAATTCTCGTAATAAAGTTACTAAAAGAATTAAATCTATAATTATCAATAATGCTATAGGGCACTTTCTGCAACGCATATATAGGTAGCAATTGCAATTATTATTTGCAATATAGACCTATTGAATATTCTCTTCCATTTAAATATTTTACCTTTCTTTGATAAATCTTTAAGTAAGCCCTGAAATAAATTCATTTATCTGCAATACAAACGTTACAAAAAGGTAGAATGTATGTCCTCGGGTTTCCATATGTGGTACCTATCCTATGAAGTTCTTCAGAGCTAGTCTGACCGATTATTTCAAATTATATTTTTAAAACCCGTAAAGTATTAAATACACAAAAAAATTACTGGTTTCATTACAATTAGTACATTCCAATTGCGTTAAATATTGCCGGTGGTCATACCTGCTTTGCCGGCAATTGTTCGTAAACTCGTCTTGCGGAATCCTTTTTCCAGAAATTCACGTCGAGCGTGCCTGATTATTTCTAATCTAACATTATCTTTTAATATCTCCAATAAACAGTGTTTACTATTTCATCAGCAGGATTTTAGCCGCCTGTGTCTTTTTGCCATTCTGCAATCTCAGGAGATAAATTCCGCTGGCGCATTGCTGCTGGTTTGCATCACATCCATCCCAGATCAATGTATGCTTTCCGGCAGTGAATTGGCTATTTATGAGAGTTTTGATCTTTTGCCCTTTCGTATTATATATACTCAATTCCACTATTGCAGGTTCGCTGAGATCAAATGATATCGTTGTTTCTGGATTACAGGGATTGGGATAATTTGTCAGGTTAAAGCTATTTTTCGTTATTTCTTCCTGATGAATATCGACTTGAATTTCTTCACTCAGGGTATAAAAACTAAATAAAGAGTCATTTTTTACCAGAAAGAGCAGTTCATCATTTGATTTCTTTAGTATTTCATTTGGCATAATCTCTGTTTCTCCTCTTAATGCCAGATTACCAGTGATCCTATTCCTAACATCAAATATATTCTGCCCATTCATATCCTCATAAAAATAAAGAATAAAATGATCTCCTTGGTTTGTACTGACGCAGGTTGATGCCTTTATCAGGCTGCCAATTAGATCAACATCACAAATCTGCCAGGTAGTGTCACTTAGAGCAGGAGAATAGCAGGTCATGAAATAATTTAGAGTTTCCCAGGTTATCAAACCATAATCCTGATAATTATTATCATTCTCTGTTAAATATTTTAGAAGGAAGCATTCGTATGCAGATATAGATAAAACATCTTCCACAATTACAGGATCATCCGGGGATACTGTCTTGATTGAATAGCCATACCATAAGTAGTCTGGAAATGAGAATCCACTTCTTGTCCCGAAGGCTATCAGAAAATCATAACCTTCAGGTTCAAAAAGTTTATATCCACAGCGATCTACTTCCTCTATCAAATTTATTGATCCATCCTCAAAGGAATACTTAAGCATTATTGAATTTGAACTTGATTCAGCATCAAAACCATAACCGACGATTAAACCATGGTAGAGATAGTCCTCATCATCGATGCTTGACATCCTGAGATAGCTTGTGGAGATATAATAGCCATAATAACTGTAAAGTGACCACCCTATCTCCCTTTGCTCAGTATCTATTAAAGTATTGGTTTCATTATCATAGATATCCATCAGGCAATAAAGTATTTCATCAATGTATAGATCATAAAATTCTATCCGATAAACGGTATTCTCTGATTTGAATGTGAAACATCTTCTAAACTGCTGTGACTCCAAAGATGGTCGCCATAATACTGATGTGCTATCCCCCTCCTGATTGTATTCCACTAAACACCAGTTATCTAAATCATCATAATCATAATAAGTTGTACAGATTTCATCAATACCATTCTCATCATAATCTGTCAGCCAGAGATCAGTTAATCGAGCTCCATTTATAATTCTTGGAATAGAAAATTGATAATCGAATTGAATTTGCCCCAGACAAAGGCTATACAGAGATATAAGCATAATTATCAAGAAATATTTGATCATCATTGTTTACTCCCTTAAATAAAATTATTCTATTATTTCATCATCAGGATTTTAGCTACCTGTTTCTCTTTGCCACTCTGCAATCTCAGCAGATATATTCCACTGGCGCATTGCTGCTGGCTTGCATCTTTACCATCCCAGGTTATCTGACCGGCTTTAGTGTTTACATTATATTCCCGTACTTTCTGACCTTTTATATTAAAGATACTGAGGCTGCTCTCATCATTTATCTCAGTAAGCTGCCAACAGATATTCACTTCAGGGTTAAAGGGATTAGGGTAGATTATCAGTCCTGAGTTTACTGACGGCAATTGTTCATTAGTGTTCCCATTGTTTGGTAAGTTGATCATCTGAGCATAGGCGTCATAGCCACCATCTTGGATATAATATTCCTCCTGCAGATGCAGGGTTCTCCAGCAATAATAAATCCCGTTATCATCACTGCGCAGGTCAAAAAAGTATTCTGAGGGAATCCCAAATTCAGCCCCTGGCAAGCCATCAATGCTATTACCTTCTAAATCATATACACATATTCCTGACATAGTAGAGCGGTCTTCATTGAACTGAGTTTTAATAAACAACATTGATTGCTGAGTATAAATATCCGTAAACGCTCTACCTTCAAGTTCATCAAAAGTAATATATTCATCACTGATAAGTTCACCAGACATTGACATGTATTTCAAAAGTAATTCATATTCATTCCCGCAAACTACACCGATCTGCTCAGGTTCTTCTACCTGGAAAAAATCCCTGATCTTAACATCTCCATTATCAAGCATCATAGGAGCATAAACACCCAGAAGTTTTTCACCATCACTGCTGATGATCTGCTTTTTTATTCTCCAGCTATATTCCTGCATCTGGCTGCCTTCATAGCTCACCCAGTATTTCACCAGGTTTTCACCCTGTATATATTCATAGGAAGCTCCATCATAATAACCCACACCTGTAAGCCAGACGGGGGTATCCCACACCGGCTCAAAATCATCATCCCAACGGGTAAGCAGGATATCACTTCCATGACTATATGTACAATAATTATCGGTTATTGATAGTATTGTGCCATAATCAATTCCTAATGAATAATCCTCTGGCAGCATAAATTCTCCATCTTCTATCAATTGAGCCCTGGTTTGTTCATGACGATTTTGCCAGTAAAAAAGGATACTGTCTTCATTATGCCTTAACGCGTGCAAATCTCCTGAAATTTCTGCTCCTTCCCAGTTGAGTCCGGTTTCTCCCCACTCCAACCAGGGTTCTTCATCAAGTTTGATATTATGAAAATGCGTGTATTCATCATCAAGCCAGCCAGCCCTTCCGGTTTCTTTAACCATTATGCTTACTTCATCCCCATAAATATATTCAAAATAGGACTGATAATCATTATTATATAGCAATTGCAACCCATCATCAGGTAATAATGTGTTTCCCTCATCATCTACATACTGGATCATTATCCGGGAAGAATAATTTGTGGCTTCTATCCAGAAGATCGCTGTTTTATTTTCTAAAAGAATTATCTGGCTTTCCATAGGATAGATATACTTATTTTGACAGAACAATAATCCATTATCAGCAAAGACCAATTCACTATCATTATTTAATATCTGCACAGAAAATCCTTCCTGATCATTCTCATCCAGTACGGTGTCGATTATATAGCAGTTCCCCTGCTGATCTCCTCTGATACTATAATTTTGATAATTATTCATTATTTCCAGCCAACCAATTTCAGGACTTATCAGCTCTCCTGATTCATTATATTCAACTAAGATCAGATTTTCCAGATATTCCGGATCAAGTACCAGAAGTAGAATATTGCCATCTGGTTTTACCTGCACATATCGCATATTATAAATGTAAGTCAATTCACTGCCGGTCGCTGATAATTGCCAGGTATCATCATATTTGTCCACTCGGATTGTATTCTGATCGTCATTATTAAGGCATAAATAATAGTATTCCCCCTGATTCAGTATATCGTAGTAATGTTCTCCATCTCCGGCTTCTCCCAGTATCTGTGGCTCGGAATAAAGAAATTCTCCATTACTTAATAATTTATTGCAGAATATCGTATCGTTGTTTACCCAGGCTAACATAAATTCATCGTCTATTCCGAAAAGATCAGCATAACCGTATGAATATTCTCCACAATACAGTCCATCTCCTGGATAAAGTTCAATTCCATCTCCATCTACTATTTGAAAATATCTGCCCGGTAGCTCAACATCATCTACTTTTTTTAATATTGCCAGACTACCACTGTCGGTTACTACACTGGCAAACCCCATGTGTTGACCCAGTTCAAGACCATCTTCCCAGTCTGCAATTATTGTTCCTGTCTCATCAATATGCCAGAATTTTGAATGTAGCTGAATATATAATCCGCCTGCATTATCACTGAGGATATCTACATTATTATATGAGTCAAGATCTATTTGTTGACCAGCATCTCCCCACATTAGTTCTCCTGTGTTTGATATCTTCTGCACATATTTACTGATCAAACTGTCAGGATGGGCATTATCATACCAGTAGAGATAGATATTGTCTGCATTATCCAAAGTGAGTATGGCTTCATCTGGAAATTCTGGTCCAGCATTTTGTATAACCGGCTCAGACCAGACGTATTCCTGATTGATATCTACTCCTTGAACTTTGATTTGATAGCCAGTATCACATTCCTCTGCCCAGCAATAATAACTTACCTCAGTTCCATTCACGCTGTCACGCCAGAATTCATAACGACTTTCAGTTAATTGACAATCTTCAACCCATCTAATCTGGGCAAATAATAATGAGCTTACAAATAACACGATAATTAAGATATATAGTTTCATTTTGAACTCCTTTCTCTATATACAGAATCTATTCACATTTCATTAATTTAGTATAACTAAAAAATAAGCATAATCTATTCCATTTTAATATATTTATTAATCACTTTCTTATGATACATAACAATTGTTTTTGATTTCTATCCAATTTAAATTGCTTTAGACACTGTAAATTATTTGTACATGATGTAAACTATTTTACCTAACAACAGCTTCAACAAATCGCTTTACAAATTTATCCGTAATTTACCACTGGTTAAAGGGGAATTCCCCAAGTAATGCCAAGGAATGCTGATGAAATTAACGCAACAGGAGCGTTATGCTTTCACAATGATCCTGCTCGCTGTTTTCTTTCGTGGGTTTGTGAGTGCTTCCTACCAGTTTCAGGAGATTGTAGCAAAAAAAGCTCTTAATGCTGCTGACTGGCAGGTTACTTTGCTGGTGATGATCTGGCCACTTTCCAATCTGCTCTCTATCTGGTGGGGGAAGCTGATGGAACGCTCAGCAAGTATCTCTCGATATTATTATATTATGGGATTCTGCGGCAGACTGGTTCTCATTTTTATGTTCTGGGTGCATAACTGGTGGAGCTACCTTTTGATCATGCTGATATTTTTTGGTTTCAATTCCATGCAAAGTCCAGCTCAAAGTACACTCTACCGTTATGGATTTGGACTGAAAAATCGAGGCAGGCTTTTTGGCATTGCTGCCAGCGTTGAGAATGCTGTTGTGGTAGTTTTCGCCTGGCTGGCGGGTTATCTTCTGGATATTAATGAAGACTGGTTTCGGCATATTTTTGCTCTTATTGGTATTTTTGGCTTACTCTCATCTCTGTTCTTTGCTCAGACTAAGATCACCAAACAGGTTCCTGCTAATCTAAAACCAATTAATTTAAATGAATTCCTCTTAGGTCCCATTCGCCGCAGCATCGAAGTACTAAAAGATAATCCTCTTTTCCGACGTTTTGAGATCAATTATTTTATTTATGGGCTTGCCTTTATGATGATATTGCCGGTTATCCCCAAATTTATGGTTGATGCTGTGGGCATGAATTATTCGCAGATGTTCATTTCTAAAAGTGTGATCGCCAAGTTAGGAATTCTCTTTCTGGCACCACTTGCCGGTAAGCTTTCTGATCTGATCAATCCCGGTAAATTTGCCGGTATTTCTTATTTTGCTCTGGCACTATATCCTCTGGCACTTTTCGTTACCAGTTTTTATACTTCCTGGATATATGCACCATATCTGGTAATGTTTGCTTTTCTCTTCAATGGAATTGCCATGGCAGGTATTTATGTATCATGGAATATTGGTTCCATCTATTTTGCAGGTCCCGAGGAAGCACCCATGTTCCAGAGTGTTCATGTTACTCTCACAGGAGTAAGGGCGATCTTTGGACCTCTTATAGGCTTCATTGTTATGAAAGTTTTCAACTATCAGGCAGTATTCATACTCGCAGCCTTCACCTTCGTCACGGCAGCTGTTTTTAGTCTAAAACTCGGAAGAGTTATAGACTCACTTTCCCTCGCCAACCCTCAGGAAGATTAAAACCATATGAAAGGTATAGGTCTTATAGGAAGAATAGGACTTATATATCTAAAATAGGGGAGTCAGGGTAACTTTACATTTTATGTTGCAGAAACCAGTAGAAGGCGATAATAGCTTTGGCATCCAGGATTTTACCCTGATCAATAGATGACCGGATATCTTCTACAGGCATGAAAATAAGTTTAATGTCCTCATTCTCTTCAGGAACGCCACCACCTGCTGAAATTCTATCTGATTCAGTAACTTCTGCGTAATATAATATGATCTGTTCATCAGTGCAGCCGGGAGCTACAAAGAAGCGGGAGATCTCTTCAAATTGATCTACTTTATAACCCGTTTCCTCAATGGTTTCTCGCTTGACTGCTACCATTGGGTCTTCGTCCTTTTCCACCAGACCTGCAGGGATTTCCATCAGCCAGGGATGACCGGCTTCTGCGGTTGAATAGCGAAACTGTCTCACCATAATAAATGCTTTTTTTTCACGATGATATATAAGAGGAGCAACAGCATAACCTCTGATCAGGTTAAATCTTTGCACTTCTACCTGTTGATCAGAGTAATGCTGATCAAATTCAACATTTACTTTCTCTACTTTAAAATACTCATCAATTAATAGTTTTTTGCTTTTTATTTTATACTTCATTTACCCTCTTTAATAGTATATCGGCAGTTAATATCTTTAATAATAGTCTCCATGATCCTTCCTGAGGGGAATTCTACTGTGAGAGTTAAACCAGATTTCCGGTTACCCAAGCCAAAGTGCTGGATTAAGGAATGTTGATTCGTGGTACCTTTACCACCCTGGATTTCACGAGTAAGGATCAGATCACGTCCAGATATGGTAATGCGTGTTCCGATAATATTTTTACCACGTTCCGGCTGTATTCCAATCTGCAGCCAGTTATTTTCATTTTTAGTATCATTACGAAATAGCTGGATATTTCCGCCAGCAACCAGCATATCAAGATCGCCATCTTTGTCATAATCACAATATGCAACTCCCCAGCCATTAAAGTGGCGGGTACCTGAAAACCAGGTTACATCGCGGAAAGTATAATCACCATTACTCATATAAAGAAATGAACGACGTCCTTCATATACGTCAGTGATATAAAGGTCAAGGTATCCGTCATTATCCAGATCACCAAAGGCAGGCTCTGAGTTAGTTTCTTCATATCTGATCCCGGCATCAGCCCTGATATCCTGGAAAGTAAAATCCGGATAACCACTATTGATATAGAGCTTAGTTTTATTAGAGAAGTCAATATAACGAGGATGGGCCAGGTTGCAGGTGATCAGATCAAAATCACCGTCATTATCTATATCACCCCATTCGCTGCCGATCGTATGACCCCACCAGTCTTCAATTTCTTCACCGGCAATACCTAAATATTCAGCTTTTTCCTTGAAAGTACCATTTCCCTGATTAACGAACATCAGATTAGGATTCAAGCGATAGTTACTGACAAAAATATCAGGAAGACGATCATTATTGAAATCTCCAATATTTACTCCCCTGCCTGCCAGGGCTTTATCTTTTGCTGCGATGGCTCCTGCTTTATAAGTGGTCTCATTGAAACTGCCATTTCCGAACCCGTAGAATAGCTGGTCAGTGAAAAATTCGTTATTACCTTCATAATTCGCCAAATATATATCAAGGTATCCATCCTGATTGAGATCAGCAACAGCCATACCTTCGGAAGATACTTCATTATCAACGAAATCTGAAGGACGTTGAAAACGGTAAAAATGCTGATCAGTATTGATCCAGATATTCTCAGGATCTTTGGTGATGATATCCAGATCACCATCATTATCCACATCACCCCAGAGAGCTCCACCAAAAGTAACTTTCTCAGCAAATACGTCCTTAGTTACATCGATGAATTTTTTGCCTTTCTGGTTCTGGAAAAGTCTGCTGCCGCTTAAAAGAAAATCTTCCCAGCCGTCATTATTAAAGTCACCCCAGGCAATGCGGTTTCCACTAACATTCTCTAATCCCATTTTTGCAGTGGCATCAGTAAATGTAACATCCTGGTATTGGGTTTGTTTTCTGCTTGTTTGCAAAGTAGATTTATTTTCGGTAAGGTTTAATAGAAGACTATCTGCCATGGGTGAGTACCTGTTTCTGCTGTCACCCTCATTAAGAGCTTCACAGCATTGAATTACAGCCTTGTCATTCAGGTTTCGGTCAGCATACGACTTAGCCAGAGCATAATGAAGCCTGCAAGTGGTAGTTTCATCATCAATACCGAGCTGGTTATTCTCAATTGCATCAGTTAATATGGAATCTGCAATAGTGTAGTTTTGGTATTCTATATAAATATTACTCAGAGAGTAGGCAGCGAGGATTTTAGCTGATCTTTTTTCGAGCAGCCATTCCTGTTCGGGGAAGAATTGCGGTTTAATAGCTGAAAGGCTTAGCTGATATGCCTTTTGGGCAAATTGCAGTGAGGAAGCTGATTCTTCTTCCATCAATTGATAATTAGCAGCAGAAACATACCAGGGCAGGTAATCCCAGGGGAAAGCTTCACGCCAGTCCTGCAGATATTGCTTAAGCATCTCGGAATCTCCCACATTTGCCAGAGAATAGCAGAGATATTGATACATTGTTCTTCTCCAGGGAGTAGAAGGATATTTCAGCAGCAATTCTTCTATGATAATGATCTTTTCATGATCATCGTTCCAGACGGGATAGATAAGATCGTAAAACTCTGTCTGGGCAAACTCAAAGCAGGCTTTGGATGCCGGAAAATTCCTGATTATCTCCTGCATAAGTGGATTGGTTTCACTGGTATCAGCTTCTGCCAGTTGTAAGCCCAGAATGGCATAATATCTTTCATCTGGTTCTTCACTTTTTTTGAGAATTTTTCTGGCTTCAGATTGAATCCGAAAGCTAACCGTTACGCTGTCTCTACCCGCATTTTCAAAGTCATTTTTCCATTTCTGGTATCTGATTTCCGGTGGAACCGGTTTATGCAAAGACATTCCCTGGCACACGCCAGTAATAAGAATCAGGACAATAAAGAAAATTGTACTTTTTTTCATCATACTCACCTCTCGCTTCCTTGTAAATATAACAGGATTTCCGTAAAATTATTTACTACATGATCTGCTTCATGCTTTATTTTTTGCCAGTCCTTAATAGAATCAGCATCTTTTATGGCTATCACTTTCATTCCGGCTGCTTTGGCAGACATCACTCCCACCAGGGTATCTTCAATAACTATCACTTCACTGGGAGAAAAGCCCAACTCTTTGGCAGCTTCGCAAAATATATCAGGAAAGGGTTTACCCCGCAGGTGCGTGTCACCGGATATAACAATCTTAAAGTAATCATAAACCTGATTATTTTTTAATACAGATTTTGTTAGTTCCATCGAGTTGCTGGTTCCTACTGCCATCAAAATGTTTCTACTTATTAGATATTTAAGTAATTCCAAAACACCTGGTCGTAAACCGATATGGTGCTCATAATGATCTTTCACCATAGTTGTCCATTCAGCACAGATTGTTTCGATGCTGTCAGGAAGGCTAAATCTGTTTTTTACGTAATGAGCATATTCACTGAAACTATTGCCTTCAGGGACGTCAGCAAAAAGATCAGGAGTTGGTTCTATACCACGTTTTTCCAGATATTCCATATCTACATCCCGCCAGATACCCATGGAATCTATTAAGGTTCCGTCTAAATCAAAAATTACAGCTCCGAAATCCATTATAACTCCATTAATCTGGCTCTTATCTTACCACTGATCATATCCATTATCCAGATAACTATTGCTATTAACCAGATAATCAATCCTACATTGTGCCATCTTAAAAATTGCTGCTCCTGTTGTAAAGCCAAACCAATTCCACCACCACCAACAAAACCTACAATAGTTGCCATTCGGACATTGATATCCCACCTGTAGATTGTGAAAGCAAGATATGGAGAGACTATTTGAGGAATGACAGCGTATAACCATGTCTGCAGGGTTGATGCACCGGTTCCCCTGATGGCTTCCACAGGTCCCTGATTGATGTTCTCTATCTGTTCGGAATACAATTTTGTGAGGGCGGCAATGGAGTGAACTAATAGAGCAAGCATCCCGGCAAAAGGACCAATTCCCACCCAGACACAAAAAATGATTGCCCAGACAACTGCTTCCACAGAGCGTGAGAAAGTAGCCAAGGTGCGTACTGCGATATAAACCAGGTTGCCCCAGAAGGTGTTTGGCATCAGGTTACGGGCAGCCAGGAAACTGAATAAAAATGCAAAGGGAATTGCAAATACTGTTGCCAGCAGTGCCAGATAGATAGTTTCTGCAAGTGCACTGAGCATAGGCAGCAGATTTTTAAGGTTCGGTGAAAACAATCCGCTTAGGATTCCTTTGGTGTTATTCATACCCATAAGGAAATCAGAAATATTTACCTCAACTATTATCCAGCCAACGACAAGTGTAATAATTAATAAAAATATTATAAACCAGCCGCTGAAAGTGCGGAAAAATCTCCTCACGAGTAAAGTTTTAAATTCTGTTATCCGCAAACCTATGGAGTCATTTAATAACTGAAAGAACACAGTTAATAATACAATTAATAATGTAGTTAAGATCAATCCCGGTATTGTAAATGTATTCCAGGAGAAAATTTGATTGATCAAGAAAATTATACATCCAGTGAGATATGCAAAAAAAATAAAATCAAATATTATTGCAGAAGCTCTCTTCATCGTATCTCCACTTCCTGGGCATCTTGACCATAAATATCATGAAATCTAGCTTCATCAATCTCTTGCGGTGAACCTGAAAATACCAGTTTACCGTCTTTGAGAGCCATTACTCTGCTGCCATATTTGCGAGCCAGGCTTAAAAAATGCAATGAGCAAATTATTGTGATCCCTTCTTCTTGATTCAACTTACCAAGATATTGCATAACGCTGTCGGCTGTGGCGGGATCAAGACTCGCTACTGGCTCGTCAGCAAGTATAACTTCCGGTTGCTGCATCAAGGCTCTGGCAATTGCTACCCTTTGCTGCTGTCCACCACTTAGGTTTTTAACTCTTGTCCGGGTGAAATTAGTGAGTCCAACTTTGGCAATATTTTCTTTGGCTCGAGATACAAGTTCAACATTTCCAAGAGGGTACAGGCTCTGCCAGAAACTCATTCTGCCAAGATTACCGGAGATCACGTTTACTAATACTGAAAGATTGCCGATTAGATTGAATTGCTGGTAGATCATGCCAAACTTGCGTCGGGTTCTGCGAAGGTCTATACCCTGCAGATCAGTAATTTTTTGCTGATCAAAATAGACTTCTCCAGAAGTTGGTTCAATGAGTCTATTCAGACATCGTAACAAGGTTGATTTCCCCGAACCGCTTAAACCAAGTAGTACCAGAAATTCTCCTCGATTTACTGTAATATCTAAATTTTTTATTGCCTGAACACCGCCAGGGTAAGTCTTTGTTAAGCCTTTGGTTCGTAAAATTTCTGCCATTATTTCACAAATTCCTCAGCACCAAATCCCAGAGTCTCAAGAGACTGGCGAACAACGTCATAATCACTATCATTTGATTTTACGAAATTATCTACTGAATAAAGTTCATATAATACTGCATGACCCTGCTCGGAATTGGCAAATTCCAGTAGAGCATCCACGATACGCGTTTTCATTTCTTCGTCGATCCCTTTACGGAAGGTAACAGTATCATTAGGTATCCAGTCAGTGAAAGCTATTGGGATTACTATTTCCATAATGTCAGGGTAAGTTTCCAGCACAGCTTTCCTGGCATCCTGAGGTACATTATTTTGCGGTGGAGACCAGTATGAACATCCTACATCAACTCTGCCTTGATAAACAGCCAGTATTGTCTGGGGATGCCCACCAGCAAAATAATATTTATCCGGCTCTATATCATTCATTTTTAATAATGCTGAGGGGTAGATATAACCGGAAGTAGATGAAGCATCAGTATAGGCGACAGTTTTGCCATTTATATCCTGCAGGCTCTTTATCCCGCTATCGGCTCTTGCCACTAACTGTCCTCGATATTTTTCAAGTCCATTTCGCACGGTGGTGAGAGCAACTTGAGCCTGATACTTCTGATTTGCAAGAACATAGGCAAAGGTGGGAAGCCAGCCAATATCTGCTTGATCAGTTCCCATTGCTTCAATTACTGCGGCATAATTTGTGGGTACTGCAACTTTATATTTATAACCTGTGAGTTTCTCCAGCTCGGCAGCAATAGCATTTCCACTGGTCACAACCTTTCCTGCTTCCATAGATGGTACAAAATACATCTTGATGGGATTAGATTCTGTTCCCAGTTCTCCCTTTTTTGTGCAGCTATTTATATTGATCATTATGAAAATCAAGAAAAATAATTTACACAGTACTTTCATTTTATCTCCTATAATATATTTTTTATTTCAATCAGATCATAGACAGTAAAATCCGGTCTGAACGCACCCTGATTCTCACCCGTAAAATTGCACCAGATACTGGAAATCCCAGCATTCTGCGCACATTGAATATCTGAGCTCAAACTGTCTCCAATGATCATTACCTGCTCTTTATCATCCCATTTTTCTCTGTTCATTATATAATTTACTACTTCTGGGTCAGGTTTATGATATCCAATCACTTCACCAATATATAAGGGTGAAATATCCTGATGCAGAAAAGTATCAAGAATTCGCCTTTCCTGAGCATCCTTCAATCCATTAGTGATTAATGCTACCTTATATCTTTTTGTCAAGTATTCGTAGATTTCTTCTGCTGATGGATAAAAAAGATGATATTTGCAAAGCAGATCAAGATAATAACTTCCTGCATCCTCAGCGTCTTTCGAGATATTCTCCTGGTCAAAAAATCTTCTAAACCGTTCAGTATTAATTTTATCAATGCTGATATTT
>JAVCDJ010000039.1 GCA_030765845.1 Candidatus Stygibacter australis | reverse complement strand
GTGATCGTAATACTTTCACTGCCATACCAGTTTGCTGCAGCAGAAAAAGTGATTTCCATATCTTCAATTTCTGCATCTATTTCTTCGTTTCCGCTAACTGTTAAATCCAGTTCATCATTATCAAATTCCAGAATATAATTACTCATATCCAGGGTTAAAGAAGCATCTTCATTTACATAGAATGAGTTTGGAAGATTTATAATCGGGGGATCATTTACCGGATTCACAATTATCAAAATGGAATCAGATATGGTAAATTCTCCGTCACTAAGATTAAAGGTCACCACTTCAGTGCCGAAATAATTTAATACCCCGGAAATCAAGGTATTATATCCCTGGATCTGGATATTCAAATTTGGACTCCCATTACCCAATGAGAAATCTAACTGGTTGCTATCTATATCTGAGCAATACTGATAAAAACTGTAAAAAATTGTAGAATCCTCCTGAAGATTTATCTCATCCGGTAAATTAATTACAGGTGGGTCATTCACTGGTTCAACAACAATAGAAATCACATCACTGATAGTTTCACCAGTATCTGAGCTTAATACTGTAACTGTGAGATCTTCACTGCCAGACCAGTCAGGGGTACCCGTAAACTCGATGATCAAATCATTAATATCCATAGAGATATTAGTCAATTCACTTAGCTCAATCTCTATTGAGTAGTTCAAGTTATTTGTCAGATGATCAGCCAGGTCAATCACTTCACTTTCATCTTCATTAATGCTCATCTCTTCAGGCAAATTAATTTCAAAATTACTACCAGTCTCAGTAACAAATACAGTCAGGATATCATCTGCTTGATATTCACCATCCGTTACCCAGAAATTAAGTTCCTCCATTCCCAGCCAATTGCTGCCAGCAGATAAGGTCACTATCAATCCATCCACATCAATAATGATATTTTCATTGCCACTGTAACCAATCAAAAGATCAGGGCTGTCTATATCACTGCAATACAAGTTGAAATCAATCTCCTCAATACTGCCAGATGCAAAAGTTATACTTTCCGGCAGGTCTAACTGAGGTGGATCATTGACCGGATTAATTATTACATTTATATCCTGCTCCACTTCGCTTCGCGTAATTTCATCACTGACTGTAAAAGTTACTGTATCTTGACCGTACCAGTTTTCTGGAGCAGAAATCAATGCTTCACTGCCTGATATTTCAATAATTATAATATTACTTTCCGCACTATATACAAGCTGATCTCCATCAACGTCACCGCTGTAATCCGAAAGATCTAATGAGAAATTCCCATCTTCATTAATTTCTATTTCCTCTGGTATTGCCAGCCAGGGATCATCATTAACAGAATTCACTGTTATATCCACATTTATAGTTACAGTGTTCTCACCATCATCAGCCCATAATTCCAATTGGCAATCACCATTCCAGTTCTCTTCCGGTGTCAATTCCAGAGTATCACCAATAATTGCCACTTGCAGTAATTCTGAAAATCCACCAATCTCAAGTTCATCAGTATCAATATCAAGCCAGAATTCAGCTAAACCTGTCTGATAAACACTATCCTCATCAAATTCCATATTATAAACACCAATATATTCTGGTGCATCATTAACTGCTGTCACGATAATATTCATTGTGTCAATCACTGTGGCAAATCCATCGGATATTTGAAAATTTATCTGCTCAATGCCATACCAGTTCGGAGCTGCAGATAGAAGGATGTCTCCATTTTCAATCTGCTGAATTATTATCTGTTCATTACCACTCCACAATATTACCAGACTATCTCCATCCGGGTCAATGGCATATTGCTGCCAGTTAAAGACGATTTCAGAGTCTTCGGTAAATGATATTTCTCCAGGTAGTTCAAATTCCGGTATCTGATTGTTATCAATCACCTCCACAGAAATATTATCACTTACTGTTTCTGTTCCATCATAAACATTAATCTGCAGATCATATATACCGGGCACAGTATTCCCACAATCAATCTCCAGCGTCATCTCATTGATTTCTGTAACAAGGAATTCGCTTTCTGCTGTTATATATAGGCTGTCTCCATCAATATCAACTATATAGCCCGTAAGATCAAGGTCGAGAATATCTCCCATATCTATCTCCAGACTTTCCGGCAGGTTCAATAAAGGCAGGTCATTCACTCCTGTGATGGTTACATTTAAATTATCTTCTGCAGCTCCTCCCTCACTATCAGTAACAGTTAATGCCAGATAAGTATCTCCAAACCAGTTATCATCAGGAGTAATTTTATAGCTTAGATTATTGATCACTGTATTGCCAGCCAGCTGCAGGAAATTTGGCGGATAACCTGCCACTCCACCTGGAATTGTTACAATCACAAGATCCACTCCATAGGTGATATTTTCACTCACATCAAGTATCCTGAAATACAACTCCTCAGGTTCTTCGGTAAATAAGTTAAAGGTAGTAAAATTAGATGAACCCCATCTATAACCAATACCCCGGCATTCATTACCAACAAATGCTGCAATAATATCATCACTTGCTATCGCTTCACCATTTATGGAAACACTACCATAGATCAGCATAGTTTGTGAATATTCTACAGGCTCCCAGTTGATCTCAGATTCCTCTATTTCCAGATATTCATTTTCTTCCCAAATCACAGTCAATTCATCATTTTCTGCATCTGAGATCATATAAGCAAGATCAATTACATATTCACTATCTTCATCCCAAACAAGCTCTGAAGGTAATTCCAGATCCGGAACATCATTCACCGAAATAAACTCCACTACCATCTGATCAGTTGAACTCAAACCACCAGGATCACTCACTTCAAATTCTAATTCCTCACTTCCATACCAGTTCGCATCTGCTGTAATATTAACCTGAAAGCCAGTAATCTCAACCTGGATATTTACTAAATTATTTAATTGAGCTAAAGTAAGTTCATCATCATCTACATCATTGATATATTCAGTGAAATCTACAATAAGACTTTCATCTTCTATCGCATATAAGCTATCGGGCAAAAATATCTCCGGGGCGTGATTACCAGCCAGCACCATTACGATCACATTCTGCTGAACCGGATCATTTTCATGATCATAAACACTAAAAGTAATTTCTTCCGTACCAATCCAGAAATCTGTCACATTTAAGATCAGATCACCTTCCAGATCCGCTTCATCACAATTAAGCTCCAGAAATGTGGGATAACCCACTGACCCTCCCGGATTGCTGGGTATCAAATCTGCACAGACCCACACTTCGTTAGTTTCAGGATCTTTTATCCTGATCTCCATTTCCTCTATTGAAGTTCCCTGCACGGTAGTATTTAAAAAACTCCTCCCATTATATGATTGCAGAACGGCAATATCTCTACATTGACTACCTACAAAAACTCCCACTTCATATTCCAAAGGTACAGATTCACCATTTTGGTTGATATATCCATATAAATTAGTAAAGGTCCCATAATTAACCGATTGCCAAGTGTTATCCGTTATTTCAATATTTACATCTTCATTACCAGTCCAGCTAATTTCAAGATTGTCACCCTCAGCATCATAAATAAAATCTCTAATTGCAAATAAATAAGTTTCAATATTATCAAATTCAATTTCCCCTGGCAGGTCAACAACTGGTGGTTCATTTGGCAACCCACCACCACTGGCATTAAGCTCCAGAAAGTTCGGAGGGTATCCAAGATCATGTCCTGGATAACTCTGCACACTCTCATCAATATCTAAAATGATATCTTCATTGGCATCCCATAACTTGAAAGTGATTGTCTCTATTTGCTCACCCTGGATATTCATAACAGAATATGATTCACCATTATAGAAAAATATATTACCTGTTCCCCTACATTCACTAGCAGCAAATGCTCCCAGAATATCACCCGTTTCAGCAGCCTCATTGTTTATTGTCACTTGACAATAAGCTACAGTACTATTTGTATAAATTACTGGCTGCCAGCCAGGATCCCTCTCATCTCCCATAAGTAATGATATCAATAAGATGAATATAACATGCATCAACAATTTCCGCATTAACTACCCCCCAGTAGAAATCTAAATTACTCCCATTCTATATATCAGAAGTTAGCACCAGTAAGTCAAGATATTTTAAGATTCTGGTCATAATTAGCTCCAAGAGATTCTAGAAACGATGTGAGGAAAGGGGTAACTTTTAGAGTTTAATAATGAATTGCGAGTGCATTTAATTCACCCTGTTCATGATTTAGCAAAATATGATAAATTATGATAAACCTTCTCTTACGAATTCTTTACTTAAAATTCTTTTTTACTTTCCTAATCACCAATTACTGGTTATCTAAGGATTGTTAAAAAATGGATAATCTTGGTTTGGAGGATAGTTATTGACAATTTGTATCGAGTCTTTTTTTTTACTCTACATTCTAGCGATAGAGAAATATTAGAAGTAATTTTGTTTAAGAAACAGAAACAGGAATAATTATGAAAAATCCAATAGGGATCTTTGATTCAGGTGTAGGTGGTTTAACTGTTTTCCGAGAGATTCGACGTAGATTTGCCTATGAAGACATCATTTATTTTGGAGATACAGCCCGAGTTCCTTATGGTCCCAAATCTCCTGAAACTATTATCCAGTACTCCATTCAGAATGCCAGATTTCTACTCCAGAATAGAGCCAAAATAATCGTGGTAGCCTGTAATACAGCTTCCGCGCTGGCACTGCCGGTATTGCAGGCATTATTACCAGTACCAGTTATCGGTGTTATTCAACCCGGTGCACAGGCAGCAGCGGAAAGCAGCAGAAATAAAAAAATCGGGATAATTGGAACTCACGGTACTGTGAACAGTAAAGCTTATCAGAAAGCAATCCATATACTAGATCCAGGAATAGAAGTACTTGCAAAAGCCTGCCCTTTATTTGTTCCGCTTGTAGAAGAAGGCTGGGAAGATCATGCCGTAACTCACCAGATAGCATCTGAATATCTGGCACCCTTTATCAATTCTGATTATGATACCCTGATCCTGGGTTGTACACATTATCCAATTTTAAAAAAGACCTTGAGAACAGTAACTAATGGCAAAATCAATCTGATAGACAGCGCAGAAGTGATAGCTGACTGCCTGGCAGCAGAATTGCCTGAATGCGAAACCGCTAATGCCGGAAAAGATCTTTTTTATGTATCGGATAATGAAGATAAATTTAGTAGAATAGCTTCCAGGATCACTGGTACTGATCTGGAATTTCTGCATAAAGTGATTCTTGGTGAATCGTGGTTTATTAAATAATATATACAGGAGAATTATGAGCAATGGCTAAGCACATTTTCGTTATTGGTGGAGTTTTATCGTCACTCGGAAAAGGGATAGCATCGTCCTCTATTGGTGTATTGATGAAAGAGATGGGCTATAATGTGATCATGCAGAAATTTGACCCCTACCTGAATGTTGATCCCGGCACGATGAGTCCCTTTCAGCATGGAGAAGTATTTGTAACGGATGATGGAGCGGAAACAGACCTTGATCTGGGGCATTATGAGCGTTTTATCGGCACGCCTTTATCAGCAAAATCCAATGCAACTTCGGGACAGATCTATGAAAGGGTTATCATGAGAGAAAGAAGAGGAGATTTTCTGGGAAAAACCGTCCAGGTAATCCCTCATGTAACCAACGAGATCAAGGCACTTATTCGTCAAATGGGTAAAAACGATGATGATATTGTGATCACAGAGATCGGTGGAACTGTGGGTGATATTGAAAGTCTGCCCTTTCTGGAGGCTGTACGTCAATTTGCTCTCAAAGAAGGAAGATCAAATTGTGTGTTCGTTTTTCTCACTTATGTGCCATTCATTAAAGCTGCGGGTGAATTAAAAACCAAGCCTACTCAGCATGCCACCACCAAATTGAGAGAGATCGGTATTCAACCAGATTTTTTGCTGTGCCGCAGTGAAAAGCCCTTTAATGACGAAGTGAAAGAAAAGATTGCTCTATTTACCAATGTTCCTGCCGACCATGTGATCAATGCCATTGATGTGGAATGTCTTTATGAAGTACCTAAGGTTTATATAAAAGATGGATTGCATAAAATGCTATGCAAGCAGCTTCAGATAAAAGAAAGACCCATAGATTTTAGTAAATGGGATCAATTAATAGACAATATCAAAAATCCAGATAAAGAAGTTGAAATAGCAGTCTGCGGAAAATATGTGATTCATCGTGATGCGTATAAAAGCGTGGAAGCTGCACTTATTCATGGAGCTGCTGCTCATAAAGCAAAACTTAATATTAAGTGGGTGGACTCAGAAAAGAATAGTTCCCCTGAAAAGATCAATGCTGCCCTGGAAGGTGTAGATGGTATTCTGATCCCCGGAGGTTTTGGAATTCGTGGGATTGATGGTAAGATAGCTATCACGCAATACGCCCGGGAAAACAACATCCCCTTCTTTGGTATCTGCCTGGGCATGCAGGTGGCAGTAATAGAATTTGCCAAGCATGTATGCGATCTTAATGATGCCTACAGCACTGAATTTGAAGAACACTGCAGCCAGCCCGTGATCACTCTCTTAGATGATCAGCAGGATATCAACCTGATGGGTGGAACCATGCGTCTGGGTGCCTGGGATTGCCAGTTAAAACCAGATTCTCTTGCTGCCAGGATCTATAAAAAAGAAGATATTAGTGAAAGACATCGCCACAGGTATGAATTCAATAATGATTACAGAGAAGTATTCGAAAAGAATGGTATGGTATTCTCTGGCACCTCACTGAATGAATTCCTTTGCGAAATTGTAGAGATCCCCTCTCACCCATTCTTTATTGGAGTCCAATTTCATCCGGAATTCAAAAGCAGACCACAAACCGCGCATCCAATATTCCATAACTTTGTGGGAGCAGCACTTGATAAACATTACTCAAAAAAATAACCAGTACCCATTTGCACTGGTTATTTAAATATATTTCAGCCGGAAGCTATTTGCTACCGGCTTTTCTTTCTTCTCTATGCAGAATTTGGTGAAAATTAGCTATATTATCAAACAGCTAAAAGCCGCAATCCATTCATAGTGGTGAAACAGACATAATTTTTTTTCACTACTTCTTTATAAAATACTGAAGGTCAACCTCTACAATTTCATTGCTTGGTATTTCAACTAACCAGTTTTGAAGGGATTCTAAAGCTGTATTAAAGTTGTCATTCAAATTTATTGAAATTGGTTTTTTTGTCGCTATCACTTTGACTAATTCTGTATCTTCATCCTTATTAGGAAGCAGCGTAACTTTGTACTTTATTCCCATCGACTTTTCCTTTTCTGTGGGCAACGTAAGTTTTTGCCCTGCTTCAGCGAAATTGTTCGGGGAATACTTATTAGGAAAAACTGTCCCCACACTTTCATCAGAAGATATGAATATAACCGTTAAATAGCAATCAATTGAAGGTGTTATCTCTATCTCAATATTTTCATTCTCAACGTAGTAATTTTTATTCAGATCTGCATTCAACTTGAAATATGGGTCTCTTTCTCCCTTTTGTTTACCAAGCAAAATCTTCATTACCACAATTTCATAAATGTCTTCCCCATGCACTTCAGTTTTGCTTTCAACGATCTCTTTCTTCAAAATTATTCCACTACTGGTGAGTTTGATCAGGTTAGAGAAATGATCTACATTGATTTTATTATTAGTTTCAGCTTTGAATGAAAGTGTTCTGCTTCCCACTTCTACACCAAAATATTCAAGAGCCCTTTTGCTGGCTTTCTCTATTGCTTTGTCCCTTGCTTCTTCCGGTGAAATATTCGCTATCTCAATACTGGCAGTAACAAGAAACCAGTCATTACCTAATGGCTCAAGCTTATCCTGTATTATATTTTCCAATATAGAATTTTCGGTTGAAGTTTTCACAATTTCTTTATTCTGACTACATCCGCAAATTATAACCAGTAATAAAATTAACAAATACCTTCTCATATTTACTCCTGAGATACTATATTACATCATATTAAATGCTTATAACAGCTA
Organism: Candidatus Stygibacter australis; assembly: GCA_030765845.1. Taxonomy (NCBI): domain Bacteria; kingdom Pseudomonadati; phylum Candidatus Cloacimonadota; class Cloacimonadia (SeqCode); order Cloacimonadales (SeqCode); genus Candidatus Stygibacter; species Candidatus Stygibacter australis. The sequence continues at coordinate 24,678 of JAVCDJ010000039.1, read as the reverse complement.
CTCGTATTTAACTGCAATTTTATCAGTATCCTGACCTGATAGCTGAGGATTCTGTTCAAAACCATGCAACAGTTTTGTATTATATGGGACACCATCATTGCTGTCCGACACATACTGATAGATCTCATTATAGGTTATATCACCATTATTATCATAATCTGCATTTCTGTTATGGATTGCCTTTAAGAAGAAGTAGGTGAACATTCCATGTTTCTTTTCTTTATACCAGCTTGACGGCTGATCACTTTGGGAACTGGAGATTATCAAACTATTTTCCAATATAATAATAGGATTATCAATATCAAGTATTATAGGTGAAATATTTTCCAGAAGCTCTGCTCCGCTGAAGCAGGCATCAAGGATAACTGTCATTGATTTTGCCGGTATTTCAGCAAGGTTATTATAAAATGTATCAATTGAATATCCTCCTAATTCCACATATTGAGGATCACATTCCACAGGTACAAAATATCCCTTCTGATCTTTTATACTCGGTGCACCATGACCGGAATAAAATATTATCACGTCAGTAACCTGGCTTTTAACTGAATTATAAAGCTTGCCCTGATAATTTCTGTCCGTGCCAAAATATGTTTCAAAATCGCCCTTAGTTGCATTATTAATTATGAATATATTGCCTTCTTTCAAACCAAAGGCAGATATCAGATACTGTTTCATTAATGCTGCATCACGCATAGCAAAATCAACCTGCTTTGTCTTCTGATAATCACGGTTACCGATTACTACTGCAATTACATCATTGTTTTTTACTCCACGGGGTATATTCTGCTCGATATCTACAGAAAGGTCTGCTTCATAGGCAAGCTCTCCATATTCTTTCTCAATTCCTGAAACTACTGTTTTCTGGATAGTTCTTGCACTTTCGCTTTTCTTTATCGGCAAACGCAGTTTATCCACTCCTGCCAGTCCGGTTGCTTCAGTAAAATCGACATATAAAGGGATATTATCTTCTGCTTTGTCATTAACGAAAAATTCAAGTGGTACATCTATCTGGTCATTATATTCAATATCGCCCAGTTTCACAGTTTTGGGAAATGTATCAGTAATAAATACATTGTCTCCAGCATAAAACTTTGCATAAGCTCCTGTTCCTGTGCCTTTTCCTTTATTACCGATCCTTACAGTTAATTCTATCATTTCTCCCGATTCGATCATTCCATTTGAGTTACCATCTTCAATACCAGTATCTACAATGAATATTTCCGGTTTCTGAAAAGATTTAGTGGAAATCTGAATTTCTACAGGATCCGGTGGAAAACCATTTATCTCATCAAACTCAAAACGAATTAGATGATCTGCATCTTCTATTCCAATATATGCCTCGATTGGTATATCCACTTCTGTTGTCTTCCCTGCTTCTATTTCTTCAATATATGTATTATTGTAATTCAAGTTTTCTATCCTTTCAGGATTGAATTTAACAAGTATTCCTTTTCCAGTTCCTTCTCCCTGATTGGTAATGTTCAGGTGAAAAATCCCCTTTTCCAAAGCATCAAGAAAATTATTACCATCTGTATCCTCAAAGCTTACGCTTGCAGACAGTGCGGGAGGTCTTGATATTGCTTTCTTTGCTAAAACTTCATCTTCTACCTGGATCAGTGTCCGGTATATATATGCATAATCATCACTACACCCAACAGCAAGATATTTTCCATCTGGACTAAAGGATACTGAACTTATATAATCTCCATGTTTGAAAGATTTAACTTCATTTCCTGTCTCTAAATTGAAAATTCGTGCATTATTGTCAGAACTTCCAGTTGCCAGATATTTTCCATCTGGACTAAAGGATACTGAAAGTACAGAACCTCCATGTTTGAAAGATTTAACTTCATTTCCTGTCTCTAAATTGAAAATTCGTGCATTATTGTCAGAACTTCCAGTTGCCAGAAATTTTCCATCTGGACTAAATGTCACCGAACGTACTTGATATCCATGTTTGAAAGATTTTGCTTCATTTCCTGTCTCTAAATTAAAAATGCGAGCATAATCGTCATCGCTTCCAGTTGCCAGATATTTTCCATCTGACTAAATGCTACTGAACGTACATAATTTCCTTGTTTGAAAGATTTAACTCCATTTCCTGTCTCTAAATTGAAAATAAAAGCATTTTTATAACTTCCAGTTGCCAGATATTTTCCATCTGGACTAAAGGATACTGAATTTACATCTATTTCATGTTTGAAAGATATAACTTCATTTCCTGTCTCTAAATTGAAAATGCGAGCATAATCGTCATCGCTTCCAGTTGCCAGAAATTTTCCATCTGGACTAAATGCCACCGAAGGTACATAATTTCCTTGTTTGAAAGATTTAACTCCATTTCCTGTCTCTAAATTGAAAATAAAAGCATTTCTATAACTTCCAGTTGCCAGATATTTTCCATCTGAACTGAATACTACCGAAGACACATTACCGTTAAATTTAAGCGATAGCATAGGATTAAACTCATATTCCAATTCATATTTGCTAATTGGATTTGCAATTATAAGCTTAGCCAAACCAATTTTATCACCGTTATCCACTGCCAATATTCCAGTATATAATAGCTTATTTTTGTTTTTAAATAGGTTTCCTGCATTTGCTTTGTCTATTTTAATTACTACTTCATAATGCTCTTTTTGATAATCAAGGTTATCAACGGTTATTTTCCACTCTTCTGTATTTGGGTCATACTTATCAGAATCTAATGCTACTCTTATGTTTTGAGTTTCAAAAAGCCTTCCTCTAAAAAAACTCATTTTCTGCCATAGATCAACCATATATTGTTTTCTAAGCTGGTTAATTTGTGGCATTGCTTTACTCATTCTTGTCAGATATTCAATATCACTTTCAAATGGATCCTGCTCAGCAAAAAGTGGATTTGAACTTTTTAGATCAGAAATTTTCTGTTCTACCAGTATTCCATTCTGACTGATTTCTTTTTTCAATGCCTCTATCTGCTTCAAATTATCCTCAATTTCATTTGCCTGCAAAATTAATGTCATTATAATAAAAATAAATACAACAGCTATCTTTTTCATATTTTCTCCTTAGAATTAAATTTACTCGCAGTATAAGTCACTTCCCATAATAATGCGCAGGTACGATATTTCTGCTTTCCTTCATTATCCTGGACTCTTAATCCTGCAACTGATTTTTTACTTAATTTCGCGGATATTTTATCACCATTTTCAAAAACAGTTAAATCTAAGTTCTTTATTTCTTTAATACCGTCATCAATTATGATTTGTTTTTTTGACCTCCAGCCATTAATCTTTTGTTCTATATCCCCATCATACTTTAGCAGATGATAAATTCCATTTTTTTCAATCTTAGCTACAACAATTATCTTGGCTATACCATCATACTCACCAACCAATAACAAATAACACTTTGCATTATTATCTTGTTTTGAAAATCGAGCAAGCTTAATAACATCTTCAATTATTGCTTTCTTTTTGCTTCGCTTTTTTTTACCTGCTGCAGAAGTAACAACCTTTTTTTCTATTAAACCACAAGGATTTTCTTCTTCTTTCGATAACCAGAAAGCAATATCGGCAAATTTGTCATTATCCAATTTAACAGGATAATTATTTTCTACCTTGTAGATCCTTTCATTTCTTCCTGAATTTGATTGAAGAATACCCTCTACAATAAGTTGTACTGCACCTTCTGGTATTCGAGTAAAACTGATAGTCCTTTGATATTCTATCCAGCTTGCTATACCATTAACTAATTCCGTTCCCCAATTAGATAAATTAGAATTCAAAATCCCCTCCAATTAATAATACATGGTTAAATATTATAAAATATATATTCTAATGTCAAGAAATTATATTTGCAATTCTATCATCTGCGTTCATTTGAATTATATTTTCATTTTTAAGTATTCAGAACTGTCCTTTATATTTTTTAAAGTAGCCATTTCAATCCAATTACTAATAAGCACGTTACATCTTTTGTAATAAGATAATGGAAGAGAATTATCTCCCTTAAATTTGCGGGAGTAGCTCTTCTAAACATTATAAGAAATAACCAGCTGAATTAATCCTGATGGTCATTTTTTATTAAATCATAAGCCGGAAGTTATTTTCTTAAACTAGCTTTGCTGAAAACGCTTTCCGGGATATTTACATCCATTTCAATACTTTCAATCACAAGAATGGTTCCTTTGCCTTTAGTATTCAATATATCTTTATAGAAGATTTTAAAAGGATACCAGCGGTTCTGCACCTGTCTGAAATCAGAAAGTTCAACCCTTTTCAAAAGAGTTCCGCTTTCACCATATAATTCTTCCTTTACTGGCAGATATATCTCTTTGGCAACCCACAATTTTCTCTGGTAATAGGTGACCCCTTCTGTTTTGGCAGTTAGTAATATTACCCAGCAATCCCTTTCCTGATAATTCTCTTCACCTTCCAAAACCGGATCATAACTATCCTGGTAATTGTTTTCATCCATGAAATCTTCATAAGAAAGATCTGAACCATTTACTGACTGGCGTAATAAATGTCCTGACATCTGGATTATTCTGTCACTGTTCTTATCATAAATCCATAATTTATCTACCAGTTTCAGCATCTTGGTACCAGCCTCTCTGGGTGGTGAAAGGTATTCTGTAAAAGAATCCTGGCTGCCCCGTGTCCATGATCTTGTAGATATTTCCCTGCCGCCCCGTCTACCTTCAATCACCATACGCGATTCAATGATCTGTGAATCACTATACATGTTATTATCAATTTTACGGATTATTTCCTTTGCAGTATCTGCCCAGAGAAAGACTGCTGAGAATAATATTATCAAAGTTATCAGTACTACCTTCATATTTTTCCTCCTAATTCTCTAATTCTTTAAATAAGGACGCTGTGCTGCGCCGGAATACCGCCAGAGCGGCAAATCCCGCACCCAGTATTGTTGCCAGAAAACCAGGTATAAAACCTACTACGTAACTGAACCAGTTTACATCTGCAGAAATATCAGGACTCATCATCACTGTGGCTTTCGTAAGATATTGGCTCATATCAAAGGGATGACTTTGCAGCCAGTAACCAATGCCAACTCCTCCTGCAGTTCCGATTATGGAACCTAAGAAACCTATCAAGATGGCTTCCTCAATTAAACTTAAATAGATATGCCCGGCATGCTCACCAATTGCCAGTCTGAGACCCATCTCCCCATAACGCCTGATCCCATTGATCAAACCAAGATTCCATAACACCAGTCCCATAATAAACACAAAGAACCCAATTAAAATGAATATTGCTCCACGCATCCAGCTTAGCATTGATTCCATATCACCCTGTTTATGTAAGGGCAGCATAACTGGAGAAAATTCGTCTTTTGGATCAGAATATTTATTAATAAATTGCTCAGATATTGCTACTGATTCATTCCAGTGATATTCATTATCCTTATATATGCCTAATATCTCTCCAACTCCATTAGGCATATCCAGAAGCTGACGCGCATCTTTGATATCCATCAGCAACATTCCTCTATCAAGAACCGGAATACCAAACTCCACTACTCCAGTAACCTGATAATTACCCACTGCCATTCCTCCATACATGGTAGCAGTGATCAGACTGAGATCATTTCCAATATCAATACCAAGTTTTTTAAAAAGCCCCGTACTTAGCACGACTTCATTGTCTGCTGTTGGTAATTTTCCTTTTCGCAAAGCATCACCCAGATTCAAGAGCTTCAGTTCATCAGAATCCTTTGAAAGATCAACTGCCATCACAGCACTTTCACCCTGCACTATTGTTTCTCCCTGAGCATCAGGGACATCCACCAATCCACCAAACTGAATGCGCTCATACCAGTTAAGTTGAGGATAATCTTTTTTTAGATCTGCAAGTAATTCTTCTGCTCCCAAAAGACATAGATCATAGGGCTTTTCATCTAATTCCTCAGCATAAGCCCTGGTTATCACTTTCACATGTCCAGTATCATAACGGGCACTGCCATCAATAGAGATTCTTTCATAACCACGGATAAATGAATAATATAACGAAGTGGAAAGAACTCCAGTGGCAATCAGGATAATCGGCAATAAGCTTCTTGATCTATCCCGTAAAATCCCTTTAAGTATAAAATCTATCATTTATTCCTCCAATACTCATCTATTCAAGAGTATTGCTTTTTCTTTTTCTCAGGCACTGTCATCCTTCCTAACAGTGCATCGACCGGCAATAACCGGGATATACTCCGAACCGGCAGATAACTTACTGCCAGCATGATCATCAGGACAATTATCACGGTAAATATCACCAGGCCTATCGTGTATTGAGGATACATGGAATCGATGATCCCATCCACTCCATAAGCATCCATATAATCAGGCAGTCTTAATCCATTTTCCTGGAATTTTATCAGAAGCGGTGTACCCCAGACAGCAGCCAATCCCACAGAGAGTAGTCCAGAGATGAAACCCTCCAGCGTAAATATCCTGATTATCTGGTCTCTATTCATGCCAATTGCCATCATCATGCCCACTTCTTTGCGTCTTTTAAACAGTGCCAGCACCTGCGTATCAAAAACTGCTATCATAGCCAGAAAAAGCATTAGAGCATACATGAACATCCCTCCAGCTATTTTGGCGGATATCAAGGCCCTGAACTCAGAAAGTAAATAGTCTTGTGATTTAAATTTCCATTCATTGCCTAAGCCGGTAATTGGCTTTTCAATCGAGAAATAGTTCACTGCCTCTTCGCAACCCATCATCTTGCGTAATTGTTGAATTCCCAGCCAGACCTGTCCCTGATCTATAGACGACACTGTAGTTTTGAATATCTTGACTACTTCAAAACTGGCAGCATCAAAACTTCCGCCTGCATCCCTCCAGCGCAGCATCAATCGGTCACCTTCATCCAGTTTCAACTTTCGAGCAGTACGGTGGCCCAGCATTAATTTGTACCTGCCAGGCTCATATGTCAGCATCTCAGTAGGCAGTTCCAGCAGATCCTGCTCTTCTTCCACTCCCTTTAGAGTGATGTTCTTCATTCTACCCTGAGGATAGATCACACCCTGCCCTACTAAAAATTCCACTGCTTCTTCATCTGGCACTGAGGCTGGCATTAGCTGCCGGCTTTCATCATAACTGAACGAATCATAAGGATCATAGTCACTTTGCCAGTATTGCCCACCAGCTACATGCCACTTGATAATGCCATTTTCACCATCCTTCTGCCAGCCTGTGTACATCCCGTGAAAACCTATAATAGTTACGATCACAACGGACAGAATGAACACATTCAGCCAGGTGCGAAAACCACCTCCAATTATATTTCTCCAGGCTAATTTTAAAATCATCCTGTTACTCCGGTTTGTTGCTTGATAATATCATCAGATACTATCCTGCCATCTATCAATGTGATCTTTCTCCGCAGATAATTGATTACTTTGGCATCATGGGTGCTAAAGACGAAAGTTGTTCCCAGTTTCTCATTCAATTCCACCATAGTCCTCAGGATATGATGAGAATTTTCTGCGTCCAGATTTGCAGTTGGTTCATCAGCAAGAACAAGCTGGGGTTTCTTCACAATTGCCCGGGCTATTGCAACCCTTTGGCATTCTCCACCTGAAAGCTGAGCTGGTCGGCTTTTCAGTTTTGGCATCAATCCCACCCACTCCAGAGCATTGTTAACCATCTTCTTACGCTCAGAAGCGCTAAAATTGAGCAGTAATAGTGGAAATTCCACATTTTCAAAAACAGTATATACCGGGAGCAGGTTATAGGTTTGAAAGATGAAACCTATATGTCCACTTCGCAGATTTGCTGATTGCCTGTGGGTCAGTGATTTCACATCTTTTCCCAGCACCTCGACTATACCCTCTGATTGAACATCGAGCGAACCAATGATATTCAAAAGAGTGGTTTTTCCTGATCCGCTTGGTCCTACGATACCACTGAATTCTCCTTCTGTGATATTAAGATCTATTGATTTCAAGGCAGTAAATTTTCCAGTTCCCACCGGATAATGCTTATACATTTCTTTGATATTGATCAGTTTTTCCATGATCTCCCCTAATAATTTAATTGTAATAATATTTGCAGTGCAAATTCTGATGCCTTTTCCTGTGATGTTGTGTCCTGCACTCCTTGAGGTTTATAACTCAGATTAAAATACAGACTGTGATAATCATATACCCGATTATATGATATGTAATAATAGATATTTTCCTGCTCCTGATCATAACTGACAAGTCCCATTATACTATCATATAAGCCTATAGGATAATCGGCAGTCAGCAGACTGATAGTCCTTTCTTCCTCTGCTACTTCCATTAACTTGTCTTCTGTCCTGATATACTGATGTTCTGCCAGGAGATGCAATCCGTTCCCGATATCAAAGGTATAATCGGTTCCCAGAGTATAAAACTCTGCATATAATGGCAGATCATCCACTCCATCATAGATGGATATTGAGGTTTCCTGCCATAACCCTATCCCGATATCCCAGGAACTGTCAAAACCAAACCGCCTTTCCTGTGACTCCTCAAATAATTCTGTTTCTCGCTCATTAAAAGCCTGATTTTTCACTCCACGATTGTGATAGCTGAAACCAAGATCACCTCCTAACACTGAAATTTGTATCCTGCCACCCATCTCCAAGGTTTCATTGCAAGTTTCCACCAGTTCCATACCCTTCAATTTAGATTCATTATAAATTGCCCAAAACCAGTAATTACTATTATCCAGACCGTAATAGCGCATCAGCATACTCCACACTCCTTCGGTTTGCTGGCGTGGGTCAAGGGGATCAATTTTATCAAACCACTGCAGGCTGCGTAAATAACGAGCAGGTCCAAAATTGATCTTCTGCAATCCTATCCTGAATTCACTCTGCTCAGCATAAGATCTTAGCCAGAATCTATAAGCATCCAATTCAAAATCACTTTCCACATTCTTTTCAATAATCCCTGCCTCTCCCCGGGTCATTAATTCCAAATTGCTGTCAAGGCTGATATTACCGCTTTTGTAGATCACTTCTTGAATAGAAGGATAATATTCCAGATAAATTTCACCTTGATTTTGGGCGGAATTTCTGAGATATTCATTCGATAAGTAAATATCATGCTCAAATTTCCAGCCGAGAAGTGGTATCATGCTTAAAATCATTATTATCAATAAAATAAAGCGTTTCACTATCTTATCCTCACTCCATTAAATGAAATATTCAATACTGCAACGATCAAGGAAGCCAGATCTGGATAATATCCCTGTAGAGTTTCATCCATTACCAGATATTCCAGTTTAGTAAGATATATATAGATGAATTCTACATCAAATTCATCACTTAAATTTCCCTGCTTCTGTTCCTTACGCAAAAATTCTATGAATTGCCGTCCCATCTTCTCCTGTAGCTGATGTAACTGAATGCTGTAATCACTATCTGTGAGTATCTCATTAATAAGTAGATCACCCCAACTCTTTACCATCTCATATTTCAATCTGAGCATCTCCTGCATTTTCTCTGATAAACTCACACTATCATCTTTTAGATATTCCAGAAAATCAAAACCATATTCACGCTGTCGTGCCAGAATTAGCTCCATTATCGCCCGTTTACTTTTAAAATGACGGTATAAAGTTGTACGCGACACTTCTGCTGCCTGTGCAATATCTACCATACTAACTCGCTTCAGTCCAAGCCTTCTAAATAAATTAAATGCAGCTACCAGAATTTCATCCTGTCTTTGTAAAAATTCTTCTGTCACTTTTGTCATCTTCATTTCTCCTTTTATCTAACTATTAATTCCAGAGCCCCACTGGAACACTATTTAACTATCGGGACATATTCTGTTCCACTATACACATTCTGTCAAGTAAAACATATTTTGTACCATTTAAATTAATCTGTAACATCATGGTTTCTACTTAGTAATAGCTAATTATTTTTATTACAGTGCTTTCCTGAGTATTAACAATAATAGTTATTTCCCTCAGATCATCAAATTACCTGCCTTAAAGATATCTCACTGCAGAAAGACAAAGCACTATCTCACTTTATAATGTCAGTATGTGCTAAGTTGTTCCGGTTTATGAGCTATTAATATCTAAGTTGTTTCATTTATAAGGTTTATAGGCCTTATAGGATTTATAGGGCTAATAAGCAGGATTATGTCTGGTTTATTTTTCTTGACTAACATCATCAGTCAGATATTTAGCAGTTAGAGGAAATAATATGAGAAGTGTTGATCGGATAGACATGAACCGGAAGTGGGCAATACCTTCCTGGGTACCTATGCTGATGCTGGTTGCAGCAGTTTCAGGACTTTTGATCGGTCGGTGTAGTCATGCAGCTCGGGATAAATATATAGTCTTTTACAATATTGAGGTTCAGGAAGCCACCCAGGCAAATATCGATGTAACTTTTGAGGCTTATAACCGGTCTAAAGTTGATTTCGAAGGAGAAGGTGTCCTTATAAGAGCTTTTAATGAATATGGTGAGGAGATAGCGAGTAAGATAACAACAATCGACCTTAAATCAGGTGAAAAACAACGCTATCTCAAAGTACTCACTAAATTAACCAAATTAATAAAAAGCAAAGCTGATGTGGTAAGCGTGTCAGTTGAATTATATCATTCAAGTTTATTTAAATAGGATGTAAAAATGTTAGAGAATAGAAAAATTTTATTAGCAGTCAGTGGAGGGATAGCAGCATATAAAGCGATAGAGCTATGTAGTATGCTCAAGAAATCCGGAGCAGAAGTGAAAGTGCTCTGCACAGAAAATGCCAGCCAATTTATTAACCCGTTAAGCTTTGAGGTGATCTCTCAAAACAAAGTATATTCTTCAATGTGGGGAAATGATATTGCAATTCCGCACATTGAACTCGCTGACTGGGCTAATATAATAGTGATAGCACCTGCTACAGCTAATGTGATAGCCAAAATTGCTCAAGGTATTGGAGATGATCTGCTATCATCCACAATGCTGGCTGCTCATACTCCTGTCGTAGTAGTTCCTGCCATGAATATTAATATGTATAATAATCCCGCTACCCAGGCGAATATAGCGATTTTGCGAGAGCGGGGATATTTCTTTATGGAACCCGAAGAAGGTATGCTCGCCTGTGGATATAAAGGTAAAGGTAGATATCCGGTTAATCAGGAAATACTTTATCACATTATGATCTATCTAAAGCATGCTCTTGCCTGGAAAGGAAAGAAAGTATTGATCACCGCTGGAGCCAGCAGAGAAGATATTGATCCCATGCGTTTTATTACTAATCACTCAACTGGCAAAATGGGGATAGCACTTGCCCGTGCTGCTCATATAATGGGTGCAGAAGTAACACTTATTGCTGCTCATGTGACAGAATATATTCCTGAATATATAAAAACAATAAGAGCCTATACAGCGTATGAGATGCTGGCGGAATGTAAAAAGGAATTCCCGGGAACTGAGCTTTTGATAATGAATGCTGCTGTAAGTGATTATACACCAGCAGAATATCAGTCAGAAAAAATCAAGAAAAAAGACGATCTTTCCCTGGAATTAGTGAGAACTCAGGATGTTCTGGCAAATCTTTCGAGAATAAAACAGCCTAGTCAATTAATATGTGGTTTTGCCGCAGAAAGCGAAAATATTATTGAGAATGGCAAAGCAAAATTGCAGGCAAAAAATCTTGATTACATAGTAGCAAATGATCTGGGTGTTGCTGGTTCAAATATTACATCATGCACTTTTATTAAAAATGAAGATGAATTTGCTTTAATTGGTGATAAATTTCCAGTAGCTGTGCAAATCCTTGATTTCATTTCACCAGATATAATCCAAGATGAAAAATAATCAGGCAATAATCATTACTGGTGCTAATGGTAATCTGGCATCGTATTTTAATCATCAGGCACTGGACAAGGGTTATAATCTCATTCTATTTTATCATGATAAAGTTGATAGGATCCAATCAATCATTGATAAATATGCAACTCGTGTGAGACTGATAAAAACAGATTTTGCTGATTCCCGGGATCTTAAACCAGAACTTGATCAAATCATAGAAGCTACAGGTTGGCAGATTTCTGCATTATTTCATTGCTCTACTGCCAGATCTAATGACTTTCAGTCTTTATCAGACAGTACCCCAGAGACCTGGGAGCAGATAGTAGATGTAAATGTGAAAGGCACTTTTAGAATATTGCAGGCAGTTCTGCCCCACTTCCGCAAACAAAATTATGGAAAGATCGTGCTTCTGGGAAGTAACGTGACCCGGATAGGACTCCCTCGTGGTTCAGCCTATAGCGCATCAAAAGCTGCTATTGCTAATATCAGCCGTAGTCTGGCTACTGAAGAAGGCAAATATAATATTTTTATCAATACGATTTCCCCAGGTCCCATTAAGATAGATGACAGCCATTTTTCTGAGAGTTATCGTAAATTCAGGAAGGAATATTACCTGGAAAAAGTGAAAGAAATACCCTTAAAAAGATGTGCTTCATTTGAAGATGTATGTGGTCTTGCCTGGTTTCTGATCTCAGAAAATAACCAGTATATAACCGGTGAAGAATTTTTTGTTACGGGAGGTAAACTTTAAAAAGCTGCTATTACTTCTAATAATATTACTAATGGCAATAAATGCTCATTCAGCTGAAGAAAAGGCATTCGCTTTCTATCCTTTTGGTGCTTATTCACCTGAAACCAGCGTGTTTTTAGGAGGATATGGCATATATACTTATAGACCAGAAAATCTTCCTGTAAATTATCAACCTGCATCACTGGAATTTAACCTGATTGTTAGCTTTAAGAAACAGTTGAGAGCATTGATCCGAAACCGTATTTATCTTGCTGAGGGTAAATATTCACTAGGTATTCCCTTGCGTTATTACCTTTGGCCCACCACTTTTTATGGTATTGGAAATCAATCGAAACCTGTAATGGATGAAAAATATTCCAGACAGTATTATGAATTCAGTCCCTATTTTGAATATCATCTAAATAATATTGTAACCCTTACTTTATCTGTATCTCTGGAGCAGAATAAGATTACTGAGAGTGAACTGGATAATGATCTGCTGAGTCATGAAGTCACAGGATTTGAAGATTATCTGATAACAGGCATTGGCTTTGGCATTGAGCGAGAGACTATTGATAATAGCTATTTTCCTACGAAAGGGAGTAAACTATCATATCAGATACAAATATATGATCACCTTTTTGGCAGTGATTATGATTTCAGGAAATCTACTTTTAATTATCGCAGATACTTATCTGTTTCTCAAACACATATTATTGCAGGGCAATTTCTACTTAAATCTGTTGCCGGAGATATTCCCTTTGAGAAATATAGTGATCTGGGAAGTGATATGAGAGGTTTTGACGACCATAAATACATTAATAATCACTTTATCCTGTGCAGACTTGAAGATCGTATCTTCCCCTGGAAAACAGATTTCTTACAACGAATTGGGATAGCTGCCTTTATTGAAACAGGTCAGGCGATGTCCTCGATATCTGAAATCGATATGGAAAACCAGAAATTCAGTGCTGGTCTTGGCTTCAGATATATTTTGGTCCCTGAGCAAATGCTTACTCTAAGAGCTGATTTCGCCTTTAGTAAAGATGGTTTTGAAATGGAAATAATCTCATTTGAGGCATTCTAATGAAAAATATTATTCTGACTTTTATTTTATTTCTTAGTCTGTATTGCCAGGCTGGTTTTGGTGCAGGGGAGGAATTGAATTTTGATATCAGCTATGGTATCATTACCGCTGGAAGCGTTAATATGCTTGTGGAAAAAGGTGTAAATCAGGATTCTATTCCAGTTTACAAGGTAACCTCACGAGCAAAAACAACTTCCTTCTTTGATAGATTATATAAAGTGCGTGATTTAATTGAGATAGAATTCTCACAAAATGATTTTCAAACCTTTCGCTATCATAAAAAACTGCGTGAAGGCAGTTATAGACAGAATAGGATCAATCTTTATTATCCCAATCTTGGATATGCTAATTATCTTAGATACCATAGAAAACCCAAAAAATGGTCTGATAGAAGATATGATATCCCTGTCCCTTCGCACGATATTTTTACCACTTTCTTCAAAGTGCGTACCCTGGAATTTGCTGTAGGAGATACAATCCAGGCGACTGTTGCAGAAGATGCTAAAATCACTATTGTAAATATATTGATCAAGCGGATCAAGAAAATCGATACCATCTTTGGGGATATCGATTGTTATGAACTGGAACCTCAACTACGTGGTACAGATTCCATTTTTAAGCAGAGTGGTGATATCTTTATTTATCTTACGGCTGATGAGGAAAAGATACCGGTATTACTGAAAAGTGAAGTTATCTTTGGCAGCTTTAGGGCTACGCTGAAAAATTATAAACCAGCTGCAATTAACCAACCTTGACCTTATGTAGTTTAATTTCTTTCCCAGCAGCAACCAGCAAGGCATGAAATTCCTGCAATACCCTGTAATCTTCTGGCATACTTTTTTCACAAATTGCTCTTAATTCATCATACGGCAGATTCCAATAGGAATACCCATACTCTTTGAATACTCTTCTGCTGTAGGCATCTATTACCATAATGTTCACATGGTATGCATAGAGCAGGATACTATCTGCAGTTTCCTTACCTATTCCCCATAATGAAAGAAGTTCATCTCTTGCCGGTATTCCATTTCTGTATTCATTCAGAAATTTGCAAAACACTTTTAATTTACGGGCTTTTTGATTATAATAACCACTGGATCTGATCAATTCTGCTAATTCGTCCTGGTAAACTTCTAATATCCTTTCAATAGAAATCAGATTCGCTTCTTTTAAATTATAAAGGGCTTTTTCCACATTAAACCAGTTAGTATTCTGAGTGAGTATTGCTCCAATGCATATTTCCAGTCTTTCTGATTCATTGCGAGGAAAAGAATAATCTTGGGGATGATAACAAGATAATCTTTCTGATTGAGGATCATCACACAGAATAGGCCACCAGCCCTGACAGCCATATTTACTTAATAAATTCTTATATAGTTCTCGCAATATCTTTATTCTTCCACAGGAAATTCAAATATCATACCGACCACATAGCGCATTATCAATGCTGAACCATATGCATCTATATTTGTATCACCGCTTACATCTGCTTTTTGCAAACGCTCTTCTTCCCAGGGCAGAGGATCTATTTCCGGTATTGGATCCATTCCCACAAAATATTGTAATACCAGTGAAGCATCATAAGCTGTGATCTCAGTATCATCGTCTATATCACCATACATGACCTCACCTTCAGAACTGAATACCGCATAGATCACATCCAGCAGCTCTTCATTATGATCTCCGTTAAACTCCCAGAACATCGCTCCACCCAGTTCCATTTCAAGTACATAATCGGCTTTGCAGGCAGTTGATAAAGTGTCGCAGTAAGTAATCATTACCTGCGAAGAGGCATTATATAGCCATGATATCTGAGCTTCTTCGTCCCAGAAATCCTCGTAACCATTCACACCATTGTAATTTGCCTGCAGGTCATAGTAATCATATACACCATTTTCCCAGGTGCCGAACCAGGGACAGTTTGTCCATTCCTGATATAAACCGTTATTTGCGTTTGTCACGCCAGCAAATCCTCGTCCATAAAATGGGAAACCAACCTGCAGTTTATCACTTTCAATTCCCGCAGCCAGATACGTCTGCACTGCTGCATCTGTATTATAGCCACTGTGATAAGGTTCTGGAAGTGGATCATCTTCCTGACTGTATATTGCCGATAAATGCCCGGTTACCGCATCTCCACCCCCTGGCCAGGGTCCATGAAAATCATAAGTCATAATATTGAACCAGTCCAGATAGGGTTCCATCCCTGCCAGGTCATGATTCGCTATCTTTTCTGGTCCTGCTGGTGTCGCTACAGTCAAGAGGTAATCTCCAGCAGCATCAAGTTGACTGCGCATTTCTGCCAGCAGCAGCACAAAATTCTCTGGGTCATCTTCACTATAGTAATTGGTTTCCAAACCTCCGCCCACAGGATATTCCCAATCAATATCTACTCCGTCAAATTCATATTCCTGAATAAATTCCACGCAGGAAGCAGCAAAATTCTGCCGTGATTCTGCCGTAGCAGCCACCAGTGAGAAGTAAGTTGACCATGTCCAGCCACCTACAGAAATCAGTGTTTTCACCTCTGGATAATTAGCTTTGAGTATCTGCAATTGATGGAATGAGCCTCGTAATGACCCGGGTTCCCAACTATCACCAGGATAGAACTTATCAATATCAGCATAAGCATCGCCCAGCATTATTTCTAAGGTATTAGGATTGATATTGGCAAAAGCATAATTAATATGAGTGATCTTCTCGGCTGGTATATCTGTGACATGATAATCACGCACATAAACTCCCCAGGAAGCGAAGTATCCGATAATCCGCTTATCCATATCAGCTGATGAACTAAGGATAATACCCAGAAATAGTATTATTATTATCTTCTTCATTCTACTGCTCCATAAAACAATATGTCATTATAATTCATAACCCAGTGGCTTCACTGTGCGTGCCAGCACACCCTGCAATTTAGAGATTGCCAAACCATAATTGGTAATTGCCACGCCCCTTCTTTCCGCTTCTTTTATTCTTCTCTGCATCTCTGTTTGACCTATCATACAGCCGCCACAGTGCAATATCAGATCAAATTCCTCCAGGTCTTCCGGATAGTCATGACCGGTTGTCACTTCCAATTCCAGCTTTTTACCAGTGTATTGAAGTAACCAGCGCGGTATCTTCACTCTGCCGATATCATCACATTGCACATTATGGGAGCAGTTTTCTGCAATAAGTACTTTATCTCCATCCTGCAGTTGATCTATCTTATTCACTCCCTGTAATAATATGTCAAGATCACCCTTGTATCTGGCGAATAATATCGAGAAAGTAGTAAGACGCACTTCCTGAGGAATATCCCCATCAACTTTTAATATCACCTGAGAATCAGTGATCACCAGGTCAGGATTTTTTGCCAGTTTCTCCAGAGCAGCCTCTATCTCACGCTCCTTCACTATCATCCCGATAGCATCATTATCCAGTATCTCACGCAGTATCTGCACCTGTGGCAATATCAGTCTGCCTTTAGGTGCAGCAGTATCAATTGGTGCTATCAAAAGAACCACATTACCTGGCTGGATCAAATCACCCACCAGCACCTTCTCCTGTCTGAATTCTGGTGGGGCCAGCCTGGCAAGTATTTCCTTCAATTCCTTCACTCCAGTACTATCCGCAGCACTTACAGCAAACCACTTCCAGCTTTTGATATTACATAAATCAATATCTGCAGTAGCTGGTTGGGCAATATCTGCTTTATTAAATACAATTATGAAAGGTATTTTAAGCTCAGATATCCTTTGTAATATTTCCTGATCTACTGGGGTTATTCCTTTTTCATCAACAACTACAATTGCTATATCTGTCCTGTATAGTATCCTCTCAGTTGCCTTTACCCGTTTCTTACCAAGCTCACCGATGTCATCTATTCCTGCTGTATCATATAGAGTAACGGCTCCTAAAGGTAATAATTCATATGATTTTGCTACTGCATCAGTAGTGGTTCCCTCAATCTCAGATACTATTGCTATTTCCTGACCTACTAAGGCATTTATCAAAGAACTCTTTCCAACATTTCTTCTACCCACCAGGCTTAATATCAGCCGTTCACCACGAGCTACTTTTGCCATTTACATCTTCCCCACTCTTTTTTGCCAGTGTCGTGAGTTTCCCTGAATGCCATAAGCAACTGATTCACCCAGAGAACTTATTGATTTATCCAAAGCCAGCCGGAAATCTTCTGCACTTTCATCACATACGGGCTTCCCATCATATAAAAGATAATCTCCACGATGCTCATTCTCAGTGATCACTGGCATAATGACATTTGCACCAGCCATCAATCCCTTTTCTCTACCCTTTGGATCAAGGGCATGTAAAGCTGTTGTAGCTGCAATATTTACATCTTTCAGGAATAATCTTACTAAAGCTATCATCTTGATCCCCATGCTCATAAGCCATTCTTTATCATATTCCGGATGATCCTCACCCAGAGGTGTATCTTTATGAGGTATCCAAGGACCCATTCCGATCATATCTATATCCCAATCTTTGAAGAAAATCAGATCATCAGCCAGATATTCTGCTTTTTGATCAGGTAAACCTATCATCACTCCTGTTCCAACCTGATAACCTGTTTTTCGAAGTAATTTTAAGCATTCCAGTCTTTTATCAAAAAGATGATCTTCTGGATGAAGTTTTTTATAAAACTCCCGGTTGGAAGTCTCAATCCGTAATAAATATCTTTGAGCTCCGGCATCCCGCCATCTCTGGTAAGTTTCTTCTGTCTGCTCACCGCAAGATAGAGTGACCCCCAGATCATCGCCAGAAAATTCTTTAATGCCTAACAAAATATCTTCTACAAAATCGACAAATTCCGGATCATCACGTTCTCCAGACTGCAGAGCCAGAGAGGCATATTTATGTTTCCAGGCCCATTTTGCTGACCTGATTATCTCTTGCTTATCTAAAATAAATCGGTTTACTTTGCTATTACCGCATCTGATCCCGCAATAATAACAATTCTTACTGCAAATATTAGATATTTCGATCAATCCTCTAAAATAAACCCGATTCCCTACATATTTCAGTTTAGTTTTATATGCTTCTGAATATAATTCCTTCAAATCTTCCTGATCTTCGAGCTGCAGCAGGTAGATAAGATCATCCCTGCTAAGATTATCATAATTTAATGTTTTTATCACTTCTTCTCCTAAAATCCTAACTTATACATCTGAGCAGGTGATAATAACTCTTTCAGCTCTTTTTCACTTAATAATTGCTTCTCTAATATCACTTCTTCCAGACTCTTTTTTCTCTCTCCTGCTTCTAATATCAAAGCTTCCACCTGAGTATAACCCAGTCGGTTGATCAATACAGTTGCCAAGGCTCCACTGCTTTTTACCTTATCTAAACAAACCTCATCATTAGCTGTAATGCCCTTCAGACATTTCTGGCAGAATAACGGTATACTGTTGATCAATAACTCCATTGATTCAAGCATTGTGATTGTCAATAAAGGTAAGAACTGATTTAGCTCCAGGTTACCAAGGGCAGCTACCTGACTGATCAAAGTGTCATTATTCATAACCTTCAAACTCACTTGACCTATCATCTCAGGCATCACTGGATTCACTTTGCCAGGCATTATACTTGAGCCTTTTTGCAGCTCAGGAAGCTTGATCTCTCCCAGTCCTCCCATAGGACCACTGCTTAAGAACCTGATATCCTGACTGATCTTAAATAGATTTACTCCTAATGTTTTCAACATACCTGATATTTCTACAATTGGATCCAGGTTTTGCGTAGCATCCACCAGATTTTCTGCGCGAGCAATACTTAGACCTGTTATTTTCCGTAATTGCTCAGTAACTTTGAAGATATATTCTCTGGGAGCCGTTAAGCCCGTGCCGATTGCCGTTCCACCCAGATTTATCTGCTTAATCCGTTCACGACTTTTAAATACCCGCCACCTGTCTCTGGCAATTGCCTCTCCCCAGGCTCCAAACTCCATCCCAAGTGTCATTGGAACTGCGTCCTGCAATTGAGTTCTTCCCAGTTTTACTACATCTCTGAACTCCAGTTCTTTTTCCTGCAGCACTTCCTGCATTGTCTGAAGTTCCAGTTCAAGTGATTTCAAAAGGTAAAGGATAGAAACCCTTAAAGCTGTAGGATATACATCATTTGTTGACTGATGAAGATTCACATGATGAATTGCATGTACCACTTCCTCATCCAGCTTCTCATTTGCCAGTCCTGCTATAACTTCATTGAAGTTCATATTAGTTGATGTACCTGCTCCTCCTTGATACACATCAACTACTATCTGGTCATCATAATTATTCCGGGAAAGCTCCTCACACACTGAGATAATCACCTCACCTCTTCTTTTATCAAGATAACCAAGTCTCACATTTGTCTCAGCACACGCCTGTTTCACCTCTGACATTGCTTTAATGAACACTTTGGGTAACCTTCTACCTGATACGTTAAAATTCTCGATAGATTTTTCGGTCTCTACTCCGAAATATTTCTTTTTGCTCATTCAAAATCCTATTTCCAAATTGATTTTCCACAACTCATTTTCTTCATAAGAAAATGTTGTATTAAGCTTATCTGTAGTTTTAAATTTTATTGCTGGTTGAAAGACCAGAGCATCATCAAATCTGTTCCTCAAATGATCATCATAAAAATAATTCAATTCCAATATCACACTTATCCTATCTTTTAACTGCTTATAAAATATATAATTATTAATTGCTACCTGGGTCTTACCCAGATCAAGATAAATCGATCCGAAGGAAAAATACAAGTCAGGTAAAGTAACATTTCCAGACAAAAATGGTGTCACAAGCAGATAAGCATTTGCAAAACTGCTATCAATCAGCCCTGTTTTATAACCAGTAACCCCA
This sequence comes from Candidatus Stygibacter australis, assembly GCA_030765845.1. Taxonomy (NCBI): domain Bacteria; kingdom Pseudomonadati; phylum Candidatus Cloacimonadota; class Cloacimonadia (SeqCode); order Cloacimonadales (SeqCode); genus Candidatus Stygibacter; species Candidatus Stygibacter australis. Next base: position 4,212 of record JAVCDJ010000039.1, on the reverse strand, counting down.
AATGCAGCTGAAATTTTATTATACCGACCTGAATATGGTAATATTTGATATTTAAATTGTAATTCCTGCTGTTCATATTTGTTTTCATAAAACGATGAAGTAGCTGAGAACTCAAACAGCCAGGTTTTCCAGGCAAATGCTATTTCATTTAAAGAAATGGGAAAGAGAGTGGATTTCAGATTTAATTGATAATCAAAGGGGATCAATTGACCGTTTCTGAAACTTACTGCTTTGTATGGTGGAGTGGAATCAAAAAATTCGGGATATTTATTTCTCATTTGCAGCATTAGATCATCTTTGACTTGAGATAATGAATCTTTGATCTTCACTCTTTCCTTTTTGTTACGAATTTTTTCTCTCTCTTTCTCTTCTTCCATTCTGTTTTTAGCGATCAACTTATCTAATTCTATCTTTTGCCTTTCCAAATCGCGAAAAACTTCTTCCCGCAAAATATCATTGTATTCATTCTTCTTGTATTTGATTATACTGAAAAAGCTCTTTCCATCGTAATAATGCCCCGCAAAAGCTATACCACGCAGACCTATATCAGAGCTGATTTTGATCTTCTTATTAATCTCATCAGTTACCTTGCCGTTTCGCTCTTTAATATATCGATTCACTTCACTTTCCACTTTTGTTTCCAGTGACATACCGAATCGTTCCAGGGCAATTTTATCAGCTTCTTTTTCTGATTTCTCAGCAACACCCACTCCAAAATAGTACTTCTTAAAATTCTTAATACTGCCCGTTTCTTTGTAATAACTCACCCAGTCAGGTTCTGAATTCCCAAAAAGTATAACTCCTATAACCAATATACAGAATAATACTATTAATTTCTTCATAACTATATCCTTTTCTTATATTATCAGTTAGATCAATGAGAGAATTACTCCCATTCAATAGTTGCTGGAGGTTTGGAGGTGATATCATAAAATAGATCAGCGACAAAAGGTAATTTTTTTACTTCCAAAACTAGTTCTCTTAAGAAATCAAAATCCATTTCATAGAAATCTGCTGTCATGGCATCAATTGAAGTCACGGGACGCATTACATAAACCTGTCTGCCCTGATGATCAAATAGAGGTAATTGCACGACAGGCATTTGCCAGATTTCTTCAATGGGCTTCACCCTTTGCATCAATAGATGATCTACCTGCCTTAGTTGATCACAGGCAATTTTAGTGAGACGGTGTTTCTTGAGAGAATAACTTTCTTTTTGCTCCATAATCGCGAATAAAGCTCTATTTACAGAACTAAAACTATTAATAGTCATTCGAGCAGCGATTCTTAATTCCTGCCAGTTTTGGACGTTATTTGATCTGTAGGAAAGCAAAACAGGATGATGATAGGTTCGGAAGTCTCCCATTACGCCAACACTGCGTATTGGAAGTATTTCTGCCTTAAAATTGCGATTTTTTATGATTTCTTCCAGTTTTGCTGTTTCAGTATTATCATAGGGTATTACAGTGGTAGAATCAGATGTTAAGATCCTGATCGCCAACCCGGGACCCGGAAATGGATGACGATTTACCAGTTCTTCCGGAATACCCAACTCTATTCCGAGTTTGCGAACCTCATCTTTATATAATTCCCTGATAGGTTCAATAATTTTCCCTTCAGCCAGCAGCTTTTCTATCTCTTTTACCCGATTATGATGGGTTTTTATCTTTGCTGATTTAGCTGAATCTCCACTTTCAATTGTATCTGGATAGATAGTTCCCTGGACGAGTAAAATATTATCTCTATTAAATTCAGCAATTGCATTATTAGCTATTTCCACAAATAATCTGCCAATTATCAGTCTTTTTGCTTCAGGCTCAAATATATCCTTCAATTCCCTAAGGTAAACATCCTCCGCATCAATCAGCTTCAAGTTATCATAACCCAATTCCTGTAAGTGATTTACAATATTATCTGATTCCTGATATCTCATAAAACCAGTGTCTATATGAATAGCAAAAACCCTCTTTTTCCCTATTGCAGCAAGGCACAATTCCATGGCAACCAGTGAATCCACTCCACCTGATAATAATATCAGTAAATCATTATCACCAGCTTGTTTGCGTACCGATTCGATCAATTCATTCTTGAAATTATCCACTCTCCAGTCCCTGCGATCGGTGCAGATATTCAGGAAGTTATCCAGAATTTTATACCCAAATTCCGTGTGAGATACTTCCGGATGAAATTGTACTCCAAATATTTTGTCATCATCCGATTTATAAGCAGCAATTGGAACCTGATCAGTTGCTGCTAGGATTTCATATCCTGAAGGTAGTTTAACTACGTGATCACCGTGACTCATCCACACTTTCTGTTTGAATGCTGTATCTTTGAAAATTGCAGTTTGATCATAGCAATCAATTTCAGCATAGCCATATTCTTTATTTGAACCACTTTCTATCAAGCCCCCGATCTTATGGGCGATCAACTGATGTCCATAGCAAATACCCAAAACAGGAACTGAACTCTTTTCAATAGACCATTTAATTCTATAAGCATCTTTGGCATTAACAGATTGAGGTCCACCGGAAAATATAATTCCGGCAATATGAGTTTTAAATTCAAATTCTTCAGGCTGATAGATCTCACTGAATATTCCCAAGTTTCGAATTCTGCGTGCTATCAGGTGAGTGTATTGACCACCAAAATCTAAAATAGCTATTTCTTTTTGCATTATTTAAGAATTCCTATCAAATTAGTTATTTGCTGAACAACTCTGCAAGCACATCGCTATACAATTCATGTTCTACTTTCAAACCAGTTATCTCTATATTATCTAGTGTTTTAGTATTCCTTAGATCAACCACTTTCTGAGCTATTATTTTGCCGGTATCCAAACCCTTATCCACATAATGAATTGTGATCATTGTCTCTGAAAGTTTGTTCCTCCAGGCCCATTCATAACCATGTAATCCCTGATGCTGCCTGGTATCTGCAGGATGAATATTGATTATCCTCTCAGGAAAAAGACTGATGATCTCAGAGGAAATTATCAGCATATAACCAGCAAGTATGATATAATCTGGTTCAATTTTCTCTAACCATTCTTTAAGTTCAAAATTGTATTGATCCCGTTTCTTACATTTTGAAATGATTACTTTTGTGGTAAATCCCAGTTTTTCTGCAGTTTCCAATCCGGGAGCATCCTCCTTATTACTGAAAACATGAGTAATTTCTACTAGTGATTCCAGTTTGCCAGAGATTGTATTTCTAAGGATAGCTTCCATATTTGACCCTCTGCCAGAGATCATAATTAGAAGCTTGATTTTATCTTTCATTTATAAATTCCTGGTACCTATATCAGTCCGATAATACATATCCTTAAATGATACTTTGGAAACCAGATCATAAGCGTTCTTGATCGCAGAATTAAGATCTTTTCCATCAGCAACCACATTCAATACTCTGCCGCCAGATGTTACAATTATATCATTGTCTAATTTACTGCCAGCATGGAATATAACACCATCTACTTCAAGTGGAATATCAATAGGATAACCTTTGGTGTAATGAGAAGGATAACCTCCTGATGCCAGGACTACATCCACAAAATATCCTGGATTAAATTCCAGGTTAAATTCTTGTAATCCTCCCTTGAAACACGCCAGAACTAGTTCAAGCAGATCACTTTTTAAGGCAGGTAATACAACCTCTGTCTCTGGATCACCCATGCGTACATTATACTCGAGCACACTGACCCCATCGGGAGTAATCATTAAACCAAAATAGAGCACACCGTGGTAATTGAAATTTTCTTGCTTTAAGCCCTGGATAGTTGGTTCAATTATTTCCTTCTTGATCTGTTCCAGCATTTCATCTGTGCAGAAATCCACGGGGCAATAGGCACCCATTCCTCCCGTATTGGGTCCTTTATCGTTATCCAATAATTGTTTATGATCCTGAGAAGGTAATAATATCTGATATTCTGAGCCATTGGTGAAAGCGAGTATAGATAATTCCTGACCAGTAAGTAATTCCTCGATCAGAATTCTGGCATCAGCACCATAGGTATCATTTATAATGATAAGGGCATCTTCTACTTCTTTAAGGGTATTACAAACAAAAACGCCCTTGCCTGCTGCCAGTCCATCATACTTGATCACGCATTTTCCCTTAAGTTTTTGACAGTATTCCCGTGCTTTAGCAGAATTATCAAATCTTTCATAAATAGCAGTTTTAACGCCATATTTGATCATGAACTCTTTGGCG